>CABSNH010000003.1 GCA_902478985.1 uncultured Collinsella sp. | reverse complement strand
TGGCCCGATGCTGCAAGCTCCGTAAGACCGGGGATGGGCGGTATTGCATTGGAAGTGCCTGTCGCGCACACGATTGCGTCGAAGCCTGCTTTTGCAAGATCTTCGGCGCGTGCTGCCCGTCCAAGTTCGAGTGTCAGGTTCCCGTTGGGTTTTTCTGCCTGCTCGCGCACCTGTCGAACAAGATATGATCGGTAGTTATCGAGGTCGAACTTGATCCGGGCGGCGCTGGCGGAGAGGAGTTTTCCTCCAAGTTCATCTTTGGCATCGATGAGCTTTACGTCGTGGCCACGACGCGCGGCGATTAGCGCACAGACCATCCCAGCGGGTCCGGCTCCTATCACCGCTATGCGTTTGGGTTCTTTGGCGGGAGCGGGTGTCTGGGGCATGAGGTATTCAAAGCTGCAGCGTGGATTGACGGCACACTGCGGATGGCCCCCTTCGACAAACTCGTTGAGGCATCCTTCCTGGCATCCGATGCAGGGGCGAATATCTGCCACGCGACCGGCGTACGCCTTGTTGGGCCACTCGGGATCCGCAAGCAGCGGGCGTCCGAGCATGATCATATCGGCGTCGCCATTGCGAAGGGCGCGTTCGGCAATGTCGGGGTAGCCCAACTTACCCACCGCGACAACGGGTACGGGAAGGCCGGCATTGGAGCGGATATTGTCGGCGGCAAAGCGCTCTCGAACGGCGCGCGCCACGGGAACGAAGCAGCCTGCGGGCATGCTCGCAGGCGGGTGGGGCATCCACCAGTTGTCATAGCAACCAAGGTCGACGTCAAAGATGTCTACTCCCGCCGCCACGAGCTCTTCCATATAACCCAGGGTCTGTTCGACTGTACGGCCGCCGCGCATGCGTCCCAGATAGGTCGAATTCATGACCTGCTCGTCATAGGTTTCCTCGAGTGCAAGCGAAAGGTCGATGCGGTACATGATGGGGTAGTCGGGCCCAACGCGGCGACGGATTTCTTTGATCATATCGAGGCCAAACTGACGCCAATCGGCATAACGTCCGAGCTTGCGATGGTTAAAGGCGGGGTTTCCGAGCTGCTCGATAAGATAACCCTCGTGCCCGTGCAAATAGACGCCATCGATGCCCATGGCATGAGCATCGGCCGCCGCTTGGCCGATATTGTTTACGATACGGCGCAGCTTTTGGTCCGAGAGGCGCATGCATGGAATGGCTGGGATGTAGTAGTTAGGCAAGAAACTCGCCGAGACCGGAAACTTCTTTTGCGTGATGAGGCATTGCGGGTTGCCCACGCGGCCGAGTCCGGCCGTAAGCTGGACAAAAATGCGTGATCCGAAGGCATGGACACCTTGGGCAAGGTCGCGCCAGCCTGCCATAACGGTTCGGCTTCGATCGATGCGCGGGAAATAGGTGAGCTTGTCCAGCTCGGTGACCGTGGTATCGATGCCGTGGCTTACCGGTACGAGTCCTGTTGTGATGAGGCCGCAGCCGCCTTTGGCGCGGGCGAAAAAGTACTGCAGCATCATGTCGCTGGGGCGGCCAGTTTCCTCGCACATGTCGATATTGCCCATCGGCGCCATGACAATGCGGTTTTTGACGGTGAGCTTGTTAATTTTGATGGGAGAGAAGAGCTTGTCAAAAGGATAGAGCTCTTGTGTCATGCGGGACGATCCGCAACCGGAATTTTTGGCGGGCCAGCTGTCGAATGAGTCGACGAGTTGCTGCACCAGTACGTCTTTTCCCAATGAGGTTCCTTTCAGATGTTGACAAGGTAACAAAGCAGTTTACGTCTAAATGTTTAATAGTCAACAACAAAGGCATGAGTTCGGTGAAGGAAAAAAAGACTCAATGAGTGCCAGATGGCAAACTGTGTTGCGACATTAGCTCCCAGCTAATGAATTTGAGTTCGCTGCCTCCTACGATGTGCTGTGTGCCGGCACGGTAGCCGGATCGTGGGAAGGATGCATAATGGCAAAAGAGGGAAAGAAGCCGATCGGCAAGATCGTTTTGGGTGTCATCGTGGTGCTCGTTGTTGCCGGCGTCGTAGGGTCTATGGGCGGCAACTCGTCTGATTCGTCTACGGGTGATGCAGCAAAGCCTGCCGAACAGACCCAGCAAGTCGAGGAGAAAAAAGAGGCACAAGAACCCTATACGGTTTCGGATGAGGCCGGGGATACGTCTAATCAGTTCGCGTATAAGATCACTGGCACGTTGACCAATAATACGGATAAAGAGCAAAGCTACATTCAGATTGAGTATGTTCTGTATGACGCAGACGGCAATCAGGTGGGAACGGCTCTTGCGAACACCAACCATCTCAAAGCGGGCGGCACCTGGAAGTTCGAAGCGATGAGCACGGTATCTCCCGACCAGGTTGCCAGCTGGGAACGTTCTGACGTGAGCGGTTTTTAACTAGAATTAAAAACATGGTTACTATGCGAGCTGGGGGGTGAGGCCATATGCCTGATAAGAAGCTAACCGAAGAGTTGCTCAACGAGCTGCTCGATGCTCCGAGTATCGAGGGCTATATCAAAGAGCACGACTTTACCGCCCCGTCGCTTTCGGAGTATCTGAAACAGCTTTTGGAAGAAAAGGGGCTGGAGCGCTCGCGCGTGGTGCGTATGGCCGACCTCAACGAGACGTTTGGCTATCAGATCTTTACCGGTGCGCGGCATCCGAGCCGCAATAAGGTGCTGCAGATTGCCTTTGCCATGGCGCTGACGCTCAAGGAGACCAACCGCGCCTTGTCGGCGGCGGGCGCCAATGTCCTCAACTGCAAGGACCGCCGTGACGCCATCATCATTTTCTGTATCGATCGTGGCTGCAGCCTGCAAAAGGTGAACGAGGAGCTGTATCGCTTTGGTGAGGAGACGGTGAGCTAACGGTTGGCTGCCGGCGGAAGCGCCGTTCACGATATTTAGAACGTGCAGGGCACGGGCGTCATGGGGCGTCCGCGCCCTGCGTTATTATGGACGCTATGGATACTCAGAGCCCAACATATTCCGATGATGAGCTGACCGCTGCGCTCGCCGGACACCTGGCGTCACTTGAGCGTGATGACAGCTATCGCGTAGACCGTGTGCTCAAGCACTCCGACGTCGAGACGACCGAGCTCGTGTACTTTGAGGGCTCCGGCGGAGGATCTCTTGGCCCCTTTGTTCGCAAGCGCATCGACGCGTCGGCCCAGATTGGCGGGGCGTATGAACGCCTGTTTGCGGCCCAGCATGCTGGGCGACGTTACGAGCACTTGCCTCGGATTGTCGATTGCCGCCGCGTGGGCGACGAGCTTTGCGTGGTCATGGAATACATCGAAGGCGAAACGCTCGGGGCCCTGGTGGGGCGTTTGGGTGCGACGCCCGATTATGCCTGTGAGCTGTTTGGCGCCCTTTGTGATGCAGTTGCGGAGCTCCATGCCGGCTTTGCGTCGGCGGGGGAGATGGCTGCGCCGGTGATCCATCGCGACCTAAAGCCCTCGAATATCATCGTATCGGGCGCAAACTATACGCCCGATACAGGCATGACATTTTCATCGCTGGTGATTATCGACTTGGGAATCGCTCGCGTGTGGCGCGAGGGAGCCGATGCCGATACCGTTAAGTTTGGCACGCGTCCCTATGCGCCGCCCGAGCAGTATGGTTTTGGTCAGACGAGTGTGCGCAGCGATGTCTATGCGCTCGGTGCCCTGCTGTTCTTTTGTCTGACGGGGGCCGACCCCAAGCCGGGTCGGAACATGCGCGAGCAATGCGAGGCATATGATATCCCCGCCTCGCTTGCCGATGTTATTTGCATGGCGATGGCGCTCGATCCGGACAAGCGCTTTGCAAGCGCGAAGGCGCTAGGGCACGCTGCGCGCGCATCCTATGCGTTGTCCGCACCGACGCCGTCGTCCGCGCCGAATGCCGCTTCCTTCCAAGAGCCTCCGGAGCGGCGAGCCGTGTGCCCTGCGCCCGTGCTCCCCACGGATCAGTCTCAGGGTGGATTGCCGTTGGTGCCTGAGCGCCCGAATTTACTCTCCCGCATTCCCGACACTGTTGGGCGCATTTGGAACGCATTCGTCTATCTTTCGCTACTTGTTTTCTTTGGCGGAAGCCATTTTGCCGTTTTTCATCCTACGGGCGCCAACCAAAACTACCCGATGTGGTTTCTCGCGATTGAGTATTTTATCTTCGTCGACGGTCTCGTAGTGCTCATTCATTTTGTGATGCTCGACAAACGCCGCCTTCGCCGGCGGTTTGAGCTACTCGATAGATACCGCGGTAAAAAGCTTGCAAAGCTCTGGCTCAAGGCTATGGGTGTGCTCTTGCTGGCAATGATTATCATTGTTGCCATTGCAAACGCAACTGGCGTCGTCGATACCTCCGTCGCGTAAAAGAAAAAGGGCCCCAATTGGGGCCCTTTGACGTTGATCTTAGATGCGGTTCATCTGGGTTGCAACCTTGTTGTACCAGTCCTGCCACGTGGGCGGGCAGTACTTTTTGGCGGCTGCCGGGGTAAGCGTGGAGCCATAGTTGGCGCCCAGGTAGGCAACGTGGGCAGAGACGCCCTCGCTCCAGCTACCAAAGCTCCGCCAGCCGCCGCCGCGGGCGCTCCAGCCCCAGGCGTTATAGGAGCCGGCACAATAGAGGCCCTTGCTGCTCTCGATGCAGGCGATGGCGGGAGACCAGCGAGGGTCAACACCGGTGTTCCAGGCTGCCACGGCAAAGTTGTAACCCTGGCCTGCCATGGGGGAGCCGGCGAGGTAGTTGTCGATGCGACTCGTCCACTCGTTGATAAACGAGTCGTAATCGGAGTTGCCGGTATTGGAGTTGTTCACCGTGGTGTCGATGATGGTGTTGGCGTTATTGGCCTGGCTGTTGGAGTTGTTGCCGCTCACGCCCTCGCCCGAGAGCTTCTCGGCGGCAGCGGCCTTGTCGGCCTCGAGCTTGGCCAGCTCGGCGGCATTCTCCTGCTCGGCCTTTGCCTGGGCTTCGCTGCGAAGCTGCTGGGCCTGTGCCAGTGCGTCCTCGGCGGTTTTCTGCTCGGTCTCGAGTTGGGACTTGGCCTGCTCGAGCTCGGTCTTGTTCTGCTCGAGCTCGGTCTGCATCTTGTTGAGCTCTTCGATCTCGTCGACGCTCGAGCTCGTGATCTGGTTGGTGTACTTGCAGGTGGTGATGAACTCGCCCAGGCTCTGCGCGTTGACCAGGAAGCTCACGATGGGGTTGGTGCCCTTCTGGTATTTATACAGATCGCGCATGGCGGAGCTCGCCTTGGCCTGTTGATCGGGAAGTTCGGCTTCGATCTTCTCGATGCTTGCCTCGTTAGTGTCGATTTGCTTCTGCAGATCCTCGAGCTTGGTGCGGGCTTCGTTGTAGGCACTCGTGGCGGTTTCGATTTTCTGCTGGGCAGCGGAAAGCTGATCCTGCGTTGCCTGCGAGGCGGCATAGGCTGCGACGGGGGAGAGCATCGGCGCGGCCGTCAGTGTAACGGCGAGCGCGGCGCTCGTGATGATACGAGCCGGCTTCGACGCGATGAGCGCTGCGGTGCGATGGTTCGAATGCTGCATCCAGTCCCTCTGCAATCAATCGTAGGTTATAGTTCGAAAGGTATTCTACTACTGCTTTCGACCTCAACTTGAACCTTAAAGGTTCTAAAGGGTCAAGTTGAACTTGAAGTTTTGGCCTTGACCTGCAGTTATAGTGAATTGTTAAGAAACCATAGAGTTCAACTTTAACGTTACGGAACCCTGCGGGCTCGATCATAAGCGCCTGCTTGCCATAGATATGGTGGAACTTTGGGAAGCGGCGGTTTGGCACGCTAGAATAAACCAGTTGCATAAAGACCGCCCATCGTACGGGCAGTTGATGATAGGAAGTTTCCATGGCATTGCAGTTTACAGAGCGCGAGTTTATACCCGTGCTGCTCGGCGGCGATATCAACGCCTATTCGGTGGCGCGCGCCTTCTACGAGGAGTATCAGGTCAAGAGCCTGGTCTTTGGCAAGTATCAGACGGGTCCTGCATACCGCAGCCAGATTATCGACTATACGCCCAATGTGGATATCGACACTATGCCGGTCATGATCGAGACCGTCAACGGCATTGCACAGGCCAATCCCGATAAGAAGATTATCCTCATGGGCTGCGGCGATAACTACGTCGCGCTTGCCGCACAGGCTCAGGATGCCGGCCAGCTTGCCTCCAACGTCATCGCGCCCTATGCGCCCTACAGCATGCTCGAGCAGTGCCAGAAGAAGGAGATCTTCTACGAGCTGTGCGAGAAGCACGGTGTACCCTATCCGCACACGTTTACCTTTACCATGGCGATGCTCAACGCCCAGGGCGAGGCTTCCGCCGAGGTGCTCGACCAGATCGACTTTCCCTTCCCGATGATTCTGAAGCCCTCTGACGGCATCATGTGGTGGGAGCACGAGTTCGAGGGCCAGAAGAAGGCCTACGAGATTGCCGATCGCGCCGAGCTGGAGCAGGTCATTCGCGATGTGTACGCCAGTGGCTACACCGATGACCTCATCTTGCAGGACCGCGTGCCCGGCAACGACGAGTACATGCGCGTGCTTACCAGTTATTCCGACCGCAACGGCAAGGTTCGCATGATGTGCCTGGGCCACGTGCTGCTCGAGGAGCACCAGCCTCACGGCGTCGGCAACCACGCCTGCATCATTACCGAGCCTAACGACGAGCTCATGGGCGGCGTGCGCAAGCTGCTCGAGGACCTTAAGTTCACGGGCTTCTCCAACTTCGATGTCAAGTACGACCAACGCGATGGTTCGTTTAAGTTCTTCGACTTCAACACGCGTCAGGGCCGCAGTAACTACTATGTCACCAACAGTGGCTTTAACGTTGCTAAATACGTGGTGGATGAGTACGTCTATAACCGTCCGTTTGAGCCGGAATTTGTGACGGCGCAGGACGAGGCTCTGTGGATGGTCGTCCCCATGGGCGTCGTTGACAAGTATGTCAAGGACCCCGAGCTGCGTGCGAAGGCGCATCGTCTGGCCAAGGAGGGCAAGGGCGCCGACCCTTCGTTTATGAAGGGCGACTTTGTCTTTAACCGCTGGTTGCGCATGTGGCACACCAAGTTGCGTCACTTTAAGCTGTTCAAGACGTATTACAAGTAGATGAGCGCGGCGCCCGTCCGGTTTACATCGGGCGGGCGCGGGCATGATACGCGCAACGGTGCGAGCGTCACCAAGGAGGCGGCGATGGAAAAGCTGGGAGTTATCGGCGGCATGGGCGCTGAGGCCACGTCGTATTACTACGACCAGGTCGTGCGTCATACGGCTGCTGCCTGTGATCAGGAGCATATCGACATGGTGGTGCTTTCCAAGTCGACCATGCCCGACCGTACGCTGGCCATCAAGACCGGCGAGCATGCCGAGCTGCTGGCGACCATGAAGGAGTGCGCACAGGCGCTCGAGACACTGGGCTGCGCGCACATTGCCATTCCCTGCAACACATCGCACTACTTCTACGACCAGATTCAGTCGTTTACCAAGGTGCCGATTATCCACATGCCGCGTGAGTCGGTGCGCTATGCCCTGGCGGGCGCGGTGATGGGGGAGTGCGAGTTCGATCCCAACCTGAGCATGCCGTCCGAGCCGGTGCGCAAGATCGGCATCATGGGCACTGACGGCACCGTGGGTGCAGGCGTCTATGGGCGCGAGTGCGAGGCCGCGGGCGTCGAGGTCGTCTATCCCAGCGAGAAGCGCCAGGCCGACGTGATGTCGCTGATTTATGATGACGTGAAGGCCGGACGCGAGCCCGATATGGACAAGTTTGACCGCGTGATGTGGGAGTTCGCCCGCAGCGGCTGCGACCGCGTCATTCTGGCCTGCACCGAGCTCTCGGTGCTGCAAAAGTACCGGGAGATGCCCGAGATTACCCTTGACGCCATGGACGTCCTGGTGCGCGAATCCATCATCCGCAGCGGCGCCCCCTACCGCCTGTAGCCCTCGACCTGCCAAAAAGGGACAGGTTTATTTTGGTAGGTTTTATCTGGGGGAACAGTAAGGCCTCGACTCGTTTGGTGCGAGCCGAGGCCTTTTGAATTTGTCGGTTGCCGGGGGCGATGGGTTAAAACAGGAAGCCGAGGACGATGAGGGCAATGCTGACAATAAGTATGGCAATGTCCAGGCCCTTGATGGGGTAGCGCTTGTACGAGCTCGCGCGCGTGCGCAGGTAGAAGCCGCGCTGCTCGGCTGCCAGGGCCGTGGCATCGGTTTTACCCACGCTCGAGATCAGTAGCGGCACGCACAGCAGCAGCATGAGCTTGAGCTTCTTGATGGGGTTCTTGGTGTCATACTCGATGCCGCGTGCGGTCTGCGCCTCCATGATGGCGTTCATCTCCTGGCCAAACACTGGCACAAAGCGCAGCGCCGTGGTAAAGGTGAAGGCGTAACGATACGGAACGTGCAGCACCTCGACGCAGGCGTTGGCAAGGTCGTTGAGCTTGGTCACCATGAGCATCAGAATAAGCGGTAGCGCCACGCCCAGCAGACGCAGACAGGCCTTTGTTCCGGTGATGAGGCCTTCATCGGTGACAAAGCTCCACACCACGTTGCCATCGCGCATAAAAGCCAGCTGCAGCACCAGCATGATGAGCGCGAGTGGACTCAGTAGCTTGAGCAGAGCGAGCAGGCGGTCGACGACGCCGGCGTAGGCTCCCAGCGCGAGCGTGAGTGCCAGAAAGCCCAGCAGTGCCACATAGGTGTCGGACAAGAAAATGCCGATGATGATGGCGGCGGCGAGGCCCAGTTTGATGACGGGGTTCAGGCGGTGTAGCAGCGTGTCGCCCGGCATGTAGTCGATGACGTTAACCACGGCGGACCATCTCCTCGGTAATGCGAACGATATCAGTGACCTCACTCACCTGCGTAAAGGCGGGCGAGACGGTGGATGCCAGACGGCGCGAGAGTTCGATGACCTGGGGCGGCTCAACGTAGGCACGCTGCATGAGTTCGATGTTCGAGAACAGCTCGTGCGTGCGGCCGCGGTCGAGGATGCGACCGTTGGCCATCACCACGATGCGCTCGGCAAAGTCGGAAACGACTTCCATGTCGTGACAGACCATGATGACGGCGCAACCGCGCTCTGCCATGGTGCGCACCGTTTCCATCACGGTCATGCACTCGCGGTAGTCCAGGCCGCTCGTGGGTTCGTCGAGCACCACGATCTTGGGCTCGATCACCACAACGGAGGCGAGCGCCACCATCTGGCGTTGGCCGCGCGACAGTGAGAACGGTGCCTCGTCGGCGGGCAGACCAAAGCGGTCGATGACCAGCTGGGCGCGACGCAGGGCTTCGGCGCGGTCGATGCCGGCAAGTTCTAGACCAAAAGCGACCTCGTCGAGCACGGTGTCTTTGCAGATTTGGCGGTCGGGGTTCTGGAAAAGCGTTGCCACTTCGTGTGCGATGCGGCTCGTGGGAACCGATGCCGTGTCCAAGCCCGTAACGCGTACGCTGCCCGATGCGGGCTTGAGCAAACCCGTGAGCAGTTTGGTGAGCGTGGTTTTGCCGGCTCCGTTTTGGCCGACAATGCCCACGAGCTCGCCGGGGTAGAGCGTCAAGTTGAGGTCGTGGACGGCGGCGCCTCCATGGGGGTAAGAAAACTCGACATGGTCAAAGGTGAGCACCGGCTCGGCGTCTTTCGCATGCGGGCGCAGCGACGGCGCGTGCGGGGAGCCTGCGGGCGCCTGGGTATCGCTTGTCACACGGTCGGGGTCGACGATGCCCGCGATCAGTCGTTCTGCCTCGTCGACATCCAGACAGGGCGTGCCGCTTACCAGGCCATCGGCCTCGAGACTGTTGAAGATGCGCGTGACGCGCGGGCAGTCGACGCCGATGGCGCGAAGCTCGACGGTGTGCGCGAAGACCTCGTGCGGCTCACCTTGCAGCGCGATCTGGCCGTGATCGAGCACCAACACACGGTTGCAGTACTCCGAAAGTAAAGCGACCTTTTGCTCAACGACGACGATGGTGATGCCGAGCGCGCGGTTTGCCTCGCGCAGCGTCTCGAAGATCAAGGTGGAACTGGCGGGATCGAGCGCTGCGGTTGGCTCATCGAGCACTAAGACGCGCGGACGCATGGCGAGGATGGCGGCGATAGCTACCTTTTGCTTTTGGCCGCCCGAGAGAGTGGCGATCTCGCGGGCGCGCAGGTCGCTGATACCGACGGTCTTAAGCGTCTCGCTCACGCGCTGCTCGATCTGATCGTGCGGAACGCCAAAGTTCTCGAGGCCAAAGAGCATTTCGTCCTCAACGACCGAAGCGACCATCTGCGTATCGATGTCCTGCAGTACGCTACCGACGACCTGCGATACGTCGGTGAGCGAGACCTCGCAGGTGTCGTGGCCGTCAACTAACACGGAGCCATAAAAGGTGCCGGTGTAGTGGTGAGGCACGGCGCCCGACAGACAGGCGGCAAGTGTGGACTTACCGGCGCCCGAGGGCCCGATGATGCCGATGAAATCTCCCTTGTTCACGCTGAGCGAAACGTGGCTGAGCGCCTGCTCGGTTTGCGTGCCATAGGAGAACGAGACATCGTCGACGTTGATGATCGTTTCCATGGGTACCTTTCATAGTCATTGGGGACGTTCTTGCATGTCCAGTCGTTTATAAGAACGTCCTCAAGAGCTCGTTGTTTGGGACAGTCTTTGGCGGTGAAGCACGGAGACGGCTTTACGAGGTGCCCCAGGTTGGCGCGAAAGAGGAACGAAGCGTACTTGGGTACGCGAGCGACGAATGAACGCCAAGATGGGGTGGCTCGCAAAGCCGAACAGGTTAGTTGAGCTTAAGGGCCTTCTGGATGGGCATGTAGAGGGCGCCGACCAGAATGGCGTTAAACACGGCGGTCATGGCGACGACGGGCAGCATGGCTGCGGCGAGCTCGCCCACCACGCCGAGCATGGCCATCTTGATGACCATGAAGATAACGCCGGAGACAAAGGTGGTCACGAATGTTGCGACGATGGCGACGACGGGCTTAACCTGGCCGTCCTTGGCGGCGGCGTTGACAATGACGGCCATGAGCATGGCGGCGATACCCTCGGCGGCAAAATCGACAAACGGCGAGGTGGTGGTGATCTGGATCACGGCCGCTGAGATGAGGCCAATGACGAGCGCTTGGCCAATGTTGGGACGAACGACCAGGATGGTGAGGCAGAAGGCCGAGATGATGAACTCGGGACTGATCATACCGCCCGAGATGCCCGAGATTGCCTTGCCGACGGTGAAGTTGAGGATGAAGCCTGCGGCAAGCAGAATGGCGAGCAGGACAAGGGCGTGGATATCGAGTTTGCCGCGGTCGGCGGTCTGGACGGTGCGGGGCTGGGCTGTGGCGGTGGTGTTCTGAGACATGGTAAAAGTCCTTTCAAAAAGGGGAGTGTAAGAGAAAAACGGAGGCGCGTGATGCGAATGCGATCGGGCTCGAGATAGAAAAAGGCCCCCGGTCGAAACCGGAGGCCTTCCAATCACCTAGAGCGCAAAAACAGGCGTGAGGGACTCACTGTCGACCGATCGTATTCGCATCACGCCACCACCAGTTGTTGAGGGACTTCATTGTGTTCATCATCTTGGTGGCTCCTTTCGTGATGCCTTGGCGCGGTTGCACCTCGTTGCTGTTGCGCTGCACTATAGCACAGCGAAGTGTGTGCGGGGAAATCTTTTTTTGAAAAGATTTCGGCGGCGTTTCCTGCCGGTCAAAAGGGCAGGCTGAGCGGGCGGGATGACTCATGCGACCCCGCCCGTCTCTTGGAACGCGAGGGTCTTAGGCCTTCTTGCGGCGATAGAGCACGAAGCCGCAGACACCGATGATGACGACGGCGCCAACGGCCATGGCGGCCATGTTGTTGCCCTCGGACTTCTCCTCGGTCGCCTCTTCCTCAACCTCGGGCTCGGCAACGTCCTCATCGGAGAGGGCCTCGTCGGCGTAGGTGATGGACTCGACTAGGCAGTCGTTGTCGGCATCGTAGTCACTCGGGACGAACTTCTCGGAGAAGTCTCCCTTCTTGAGGTAGTCGCGCATCTCCTCGAGCATGGCCTTGCACTTGACGTAGGTGTTCTTGGTCGCTGCCTTGCCGGCCTTGTTGGCCAGGGCGGTGCGGGCCTCGGTGTCCTTGGCGGCCTGCATGGCCTCGTCGACGGTCAGGTTCTGCTCAATGAGCTCCTTCTGCAGGGCGTCGAGATAGGCGCGGACGCCGGTGGCGCAGCTGTCGCGGTTCTCATAGGCGAGCGTGTTGATGTCCATGAGGACGTAGTTGATGGAGTTCTTGGGCTCCTCGTTGTTCACGACGTCTTCCTCTTCACAGTGATCGAAGGAGACATCCTGATCGCTGAAGTAGGGGCTGACCTCGGTGAGCAGTGCGGAATAGAGGGGGATAGCGACGGAGAACTCGGCGTTGGAGAGCATCTCCCACTGGATGGTCGCGATTTCGGGGTCCATGCCGTGACGGATCTGGAAGGTGTGGATCTCGGTGTTGCGGTTGGAGCCGATGGCATAGGCGCCGTCGGTGTTGGCGTTGAGGCCGGCGACATTCTCGCCGCGAGCGGCGAAGGAACGAATCATCTCAAAGGTGTTCCAGTCGGACTTGCCGGGTGTAAAGAACAGCGGCTGCATCTCGTGGATCAGGGCGCCGGTCGTGGCACGAGCGTCTTCGCGCTCGTCCTTGACGATCTCGTAGTCGGTGCCCTCTGCAAGCGGAGCCATGAAGTAATCGCGGCCCTGGACATAGCGCGACCACTGGTGCATACCGGCCTCGCTAATCTCCTCGCCGTAGGTCTTGGCGACGTCGAACTTGCCGTCGGTGTACTCGGCAAAGCCCTTCTCCTTAGGCATGGACTCGATGCCCTCGGAGTGGAGGCAGTTCTCAGTGTCGTCGAGGTCGACGTCATAGGTGAGGTTGCCGATGTTGGGGTTGAGCGAGGCGATATCGTCGGTGAGCCTCATGGCAATCCACTGATGGCCGGAAAGTGCTGCAAACAGCCAGGTCTCGTTGTTGTCGGCGATGATGATCTGGTCGTTGGAGCAGACGCCCTGCTCGTCAATCAGGCTGCCGAGGAGCTCGACACCTTCGCGGGCCGTGGCGCTCTCGCCCAGAATGACGCTGGCGTAGTTGTACTCGCCGATGCCGGTCTTCTCGGTGACGGGGTCGGCTTCCTCTGCCTTCTCGTTATAGGAGGTGCTCAGCGTGGCAGAGCAGGAAACGCCCTTCTCGTTGATGCCGGCCTCGGAATATGCGTCGTAACGATCTTCCCACTGAGAGGGGTTGTCGCGAACGAAGGTGTAGCGGTAGGTTGCGCCCTTGGACTTGTATTCAAAGCCGGACTCGAGCGAGGTGTACTTGCTGCCGTCCTTGTGTGCGGGCTCGATGCCAAAGTGCTTGATGTAGCGCGGGCCGAAGTCCTCGGAACGGCCGTAGTACGTGTTGCCGTCTGCCGTGAGCTGGCTGCCCATGTAGATCTGGGTGCAAGCGAGCGCCGAAGTCGGCATGGCCATAATGGCCGCTGCTCCAAATGCAAGGCCGCAGCCGAGCTTCTTGAGCGTGTTGACAGGATGAGTAAACCTCATGATCCCTCCCAACTGTTGAAACCCCGCGAAACCGTACGGAGTTTCAGCTAATAAATACATCTACTAGCCTAAAGGAAGTCTAAAGAGTATTCATCTATTTCGATGAAATACTCGATGAGCGTTCTAAAATATGCGATGAACGGATAATAATACTCATTATCTATCTTTATTTAAATAAAGACTCCCTGCAATTACTGTATCTGAATAAAGTGCCTTGCACGGGGCACAAAGAAAAATCCCCCCGCTGTCTGGCAAATGCATAAACAACGGGGGAAATGATAATTGGATGAATATCATACCAATGTGGAATTACTTCTTCCGGCGGTGGATCACGTTGATCGCATAGCCGATGAGCATGGCCAGAACAATGACGATAAAGCCGGGCAGGGGAGTGTCGTTCATGGGGTCCTCCTATTTTCCGAGTGGGGAGAATTCGTCGACGATGAGGTCGAGGCATTGCGGAAGCGCGCGGGCGCCAAAGACGCCGGAGTTGCTGGAGATGATCTCACCATCGAACTGCATGCCCAGCGATGGCGTGCAGGTGATCTTGGCTTCCTTGGTCTGGATGATCTTAAACTGCGGACGGCCGAGCACTTTGCCAGCGGGGTCGAGCGCGGCGGTAATTACCGTGGGGAGCAGCTGCACCGTGCGTACGGGCTCAATAACGACGATGTCGACCATGCCGTCGTCCATGCGACAGTTGGGAAACAGGTTGATGTCGTTTTGGATGACCGAGGTATTGCCTGCCATGCAGCAGATACCGTCGAGCTCCTCGACAATGCCGTCGTGCTCAATGGTAAAGTGCGCCACCGTGGGGTTGGGCGTGGCGAGCGCGGAGAGGAAGTAGGCGATCTCGCCAATGTCGTTTTTGGTGGGAGCGGCCTTCATCATGATCTCGGCGTCGAAGCCCGAGCCGGCGATGATGATGAAGCCGTGGCGCTTCTCGTTGCCGTTCTCGTCGAGCCAAAAGAGCTCGCCCATATCCACTTTGACCGTGCGGCCGGCGCGGCAAGCCTTGGCGAGTGCCGCCGCCTCGGGAGCATTGCCGATGTTGTTAAAGAACAGGCAAGCCGTGCCGGAGGGGAAGACGAGCGTAGGGACACCGCACCCGCGCATCTGGTCGAGCACGTTGGAGACGGTGCCGTCGCCGCCCGAAACGACTACGCGGTCGAACTCACGAACGTCCGCTACCGCGTCCTCGGGCTCCATGCCATCGCCGATAAAGCGCATTACGACCTCGTCGCCGCCCTGTGCAAGGGCGTGCGTGAATGCGTAGATTTCATCGGAGCTGGGACCCGATGCCGGGTTGTGGATGATAAGGCAGCGCATACTTACGTTCCCGTTCTGTGACTAACCGAGTATAGTTGTAGGGCAATACCGATATCCTACCCGTGTTTTTCGGGCCTAACCTTATTCGATGGGTTGATATGTACATTTCCACACATCAGGCTCTGGTCGACTTTTGCCAGCGCGCCCGCGAGTTCGACGCGATCGCCGTCGACACCGAGTTTTTGCGCGAGCGCACGTTCCATCCGCGCCTGTGCCTGGTTCAGATTGCCACCCCTGCCGAGAGTGTCGCTGTCGATCCGCTGGTGATCGACGACCTGTCGCCGCTGGCCGAGCTTATGGCAGACGAGAGCGTGACCAAGGTCTTCCACGCCTGCTCGCAGGATATGGAGGTTATGCTCCACACCGTGGGCGCGCTGCCGCGTCCGATTTTTGACACGCAGGTCGCCGCCGCCTTTTTGGGCGAGCGCCAGCAGATTTCGTATGGTGCGCTCGTTCAGACGTTCTGCGGCGTATCACTGCCCAAGACCGAGTCGCTGACCGACTGGTCGCGCCGCCCGCTGACCGACAAGCAGATTGAGTACGCGATCGATGACGTCAAGTATCTGATCGTTGCCTATACCGAGATGATGAGCCGTCTGCGCGAGCTGGGCCGCGTGGATTGGGTGCTCGACGAGTTGCGTCCTCTGGCCGATGAGTCGCACTACCGCGCCGACCGCCACGAAGCGTTCCGCAAGGTCAAGCGCATCAACTCGTGCAGCCGCCATCAGCTGGGCATTGCGCGCGAGCTTGCCGCCTGGCGTGAGGACCGCGCTGAGCGGCGCAACATCCCGCGCAAGTGGGTTATGTCCGACGATACGCTGCTGGCGCTCGTCAAGCGCAATCCCGTGCGTGTTGAGGAGTTCCGTAGCATCCGCGGCACCGACCAGCTGGGGGAGCGCGACGTGGACGGCGCGCTCATGGCCATCAAGCGCGGAGCGAGCTGTCCGCACGATCGCCTGCCGCTCTTGGTGCGCGGACATCGTCAGATTTCGCCGGAGCTGGAGAGCGTGACTGACCTTATGTATGCGCTTATTCGCCTGGTTGCCGAGCGCTCGGGCGTGGCGACCTCGGTCATTGCGTCGCGCGATGACCTGGCCGACTACATTGAGCATCCCGAGCAGAGCCGCCTGCGCGAAGGCTGGCGCTTTGAGCTTGTGGGTTCGCGTCTGGACGATCTGCTTTCCGGCAATATGGGGTTGACGGTGAAGGACGGCAAAATCGAGCTCCTGTAGGGAAGCCTAGCCGGTTGAGTGGGTAAAATGCCTCCAACGTGTAACTCGACTCGGAGGAATTCGCATGCCTTATTACTATGGATACGGCTTTGGCATCGACCCGCTGTACCTGCTGGTTGTTCTTGTCTGCACGGTGCTTGGCCTTGCCGCACAGAACTATATCAACTCGACGTACAAAACCTGGTCCAAGGTTCGCTCGGACGGCGATACGGGTGCCACAGTCGCTCGCCGCATGCTCGATGCCAACGGTTGTAGCGCCGTGGGTATCAAGGGTGTCGCTGGCGAGCTCACCGACCATTACAACCCGCAGGACAACAACCTGTATCTGTCGGATGCCAACCGTTCGGGCGGTTCGGTCGCAAGCGTTGCCGTCGCCTGCCACGAGGCGGGCCATGCCGCCCAGCGTCAAAGCGGCTATGCCATGATGAAAGTGCGTACCGCCCTCGTGCCGGTCGTCAACTTTACCCAGAACACCTGGACCATCGTGTTACTCTTGGCCTGTTTATGAACATTGCCGGGCTCACGACCCTCGCGTTGATCTTCTTCTCGTTTAGTGTGCTGTTCCAACTCGTTACGTTGCCTGTCGAGATTGACGCCAGCCGACGTGCTGTGGCGTACATCGAGCAGTCGGGCATGAGCTCCAAGCAGGTCAACGGCGCCAAGAAGGTACTGACGGCAGCCGCGCTTACCTATGTGGCTGCAGCGCTCACTTCGATCATTCAGTTGCTCTACCTTATGGCTCGCTACAACAGAAACTCCAACCGATAACAAATGGGACAGGCAGGCGCCGCGGGGATTCGTGTCCTCGCGGCGCTGTACTATGTGTTGGACTTAATTTCGCACGGGGCCGGAGCCTCTGTGCTCGATAACGAAAGGAGGCTGCGTGGCAGGCTGGAACCTAACCGGTAATGCCGTTTCCGCCGAGTTCGACGGTTCGGACGAGCAAGAGCGCAAGGAGCTCAGCGTGAGCCAGGCGGTGGAGATTGCCGCCGGTGCGCTCGATGCCATTCCGCAGCTGAGCGTCTTGGGCGAGGTCACGGGTTTTCGTGGTCCTAACGCCCGAAGCGGCCACTGCTATTTCCAGATCAAGGACGATTCGGCCGCCGTTGACTGCATCATTTGGAAGGGTGCCTATCTCAAGCGCACGTTCGATCTGCGCGACGGTATGCAGGTGAGCTTTAAGGGCAGCTTCAATCTCTATAAGGCTACGGGCCGCATGAGCTTTGTCGCTCGCTCGTTTTCGCTGGCGGGGGAGGGTCTGCTGCGTCAACAAGTGGCGCAACTGGCCGAAAAGCTACGCCGTGAGGGTCTGATGGACGAAGCGCGCAAGCGCCGCATCCCGGTGTTCTGCTCCCGCGTGGCGGTCGTCACCTCGCTTTCGGGTGCCGTAATCGACGACGTCAAGCGCACATTGCGTCGTCGCAACCCGCTCGTCGAGCTCGTCTGCGTGGGTGCCAAGGTACAAGGCGAGGGTGCGCCGACAGAGCTCATTGAGGGCCTGCGCCGCGCCGCTTCCATTACGCCGGCGCCCGACTGTATTTTGTTGGTGCGCGGCGGCGGCTCCTTTGAGGACCTCATGACCTTTAATGACGAGGAGCTTGCCCGCGCGGTGGCGGCTTGTCCCGTGCCCGTGGTGACCGGCATTGGCCATGAGCCCGATACCTCGATTTGCGACATGGTGAGCGACCGTCGCGCCTCCACGCCTACGGCGGCGGCCGAATCGGTGGCGCCGGCTATGACGGAGTTGGCCGATGTGCTCGAGGCGCGCTATCAACGTCTGGGTGCTGCGATGGCATCGATGATTGGGTCGGCCCAGGTCGACCTGGAGATGCTCAACCAGCGCGGTCGTCGTGCCTGGGACACCTATACGGCTCGCTTGGGCGATGCGCTCGATGCGGCTGCGTGCCGCCCGTGCCTCAACGACCCAACTTTTATGCTCGAGCGTCGCGAGTCTGAGCTTGCCCTGACTGCCGATCGTCTGTCCGGCGCCATAGCGCGTTCGGTTGGGGCCTTCCGTTCCAACTTCGAGCGTCTGCCCGAGCGCTTGATCGCAAGCACCTCAGGACTCGATGGCAAGCGCCATGCGCTCACGCTCGCAAGCTCCCGCCTGGAGCATCAGGGGCGCACGATGCTCAGCAAACCCGCGTCCGACTTGGGCCGTGCGGCGGCCTCACTCGATGCCCTGTCGCCGCTCAAGGTGCTTGCCCGTGGTTATTCCATCGCGTACAGCGATGATGGGGTGGCTACGAGCGCCAAGACCTTTAAGCCGGGCGACGCCATCCGCGTGCGCATGGCAGACGGTAACGTTGCGGCAACGGTCGATACGGTCGAGTAGGCCGCGTTTCATAGCGATAAACCTTTAGGAAAGGAAACAGATATGGCAGAGAAGACCCCGGTCGAGCAGCTTACGTACAAGCAGGCCTCGCAGGAGCTGGAGCTCATCATTCGCAGCTTGGAGTCGGGCGATATGGAGCTCGAGGAGTCGCTCGAGAGCTATACCCGCGGCGTCGAGCTCCTCAAGAGCCTGCGCACCCGCCTGTCCGATGCCGAGCAGAAGGTCTCGGTGCTTCTTAAGGACGTCGACGGCAACGACGTGCTCGCCGACGGCGAAGCCGCCAACACGGACGACAACCTCTCGTTCTAACCATCCCGACCAAATATAATTGCCTTGGTCTGTGAGAAAGGAACCAACCATGTGTGATTGCATCTTCTGCAAAATTGCCAACCACGAGATCCCCTCGACCGTCGTCTACGAGGATGACCAGGTCATCGCGTTCGACGACCTCAATCCCCAGGCGCCGGTCCACACGCTCGTGATCCCCAAGAAGCACTACAGTGACATCGCCGATAACGTGCCCGCCGAGACCATGGGCGCCATGGCCCACGCCATCCAGGAGGTCGCCAAGGCCAAGGGTCTGGAGGACGGTTTCCGCGTCATCTCCAACAAGGGCGTCAACGCCGGTCAGACCGTCATGCACTTCCACATGCACGTCCTCGGCGGCAAGAACCTGGGCGAGAACCTCATCTGAGGACGCACGGCCCGTCGCCTTGGCTGCCTTTGGAGTAACCTATGCAGTTTTCTCAACTCGAATACCTTCAAGCGGTAGCGAACTACGGCGGCGTGCGCAAAGCGGCTCGCGCCGTTCACGTGAGCCCACAGGCTGTCTCGTCGGCAATTAAGAAACTGGAGTCTGAGTATCAGATCGTTTTGCTCAATCGATCGGCGGGGGAGGCTGTTTTGTCTCCGGCGGGCAGAGAATTTGCGCGTCGTGCACGCGTGATCCTGGCACAAGTCGACGATCTCAAAAAGTACACCCAATCGGGGAACGGTGGCGTTTCGCCCGACGGCCACTTTCGTCTTTACGTCCCCTGTCTTCACGGGCGGGGACGTCTTTTTTCCGAAAACTGGTACGACTCGTTTGAAAGCTCGCACCCTCAGATTCACCTTGATGTGTGGCATCAGCCAACGGCTACATGCTTTGAATCACTTGTGCTTGGCATTTCGGATGCGGCCATCTCATTTGAGGAACCAAGGGACAGTGTCCTTTCTTCGAAATACTTGGGTGAAAAGGAGCTCAAGGTTCTTTCGTGCCCAGCGGGTCATCAATCTGTGGGTGCTATGACCGTTCGTGAGTTACTGGGCGGCAGGTTAGCTGTTCCCATTAATTTGTCGCCCTGTCTCAATGCGATCAATCAATGCCCCGAAGCTCAGCTGGTTAATTTCCGCTTCCGCGACGTCGAATACGGAAACAGAGCGCAGGCTGAGTTTCTTCAAGCCGGGGGATTGATATTGGGTTTTTCTGGCTCTTCTCTCGCATCAGATGGGTCGGAAGTGAGCGAGTACTCTATTGAAGGTTCGCATGACGTAGCCTTGCCCATCTACTTTTGCTATCGACAAAATGCCTGGACCGATCGACACCAGACGGTATTTCTTCACCTATTGCGTCATCTTGCTTCGTGAGGCCATTTGGCCTCGTGTCGTCAAGTGAATGTTGACGCCTTGTAACACATGACTGACGGCTTTGCCCTCATGCTTTTCCAAGATTCCGATTTAGATTGTTGACTCTTGGAGGGCGGAGCATGAAAAACCGTACGGTTTTGCTTTATATGACGTTTGTTTTTCTGTCGAACTTCAGCACCATTTTGTATTTTCTGACGGTTTACCTTGAATTCGTCGGATTCTCGATGGTGGCGATTTCTAGCATGATGATTGCATATCAAGTGAGCAAGTTCATCCTTGAAGTTCCCACTGGCTATATTGCCGATAGGTTTGGACGAAAGACAAGTGGTCTCGTTGGCGTCGTGGGGATGCTTGGATACTACGCCGCCCTGCTTCTCGTCCGTTCTCCTCTGCTTTTAATCGGCGCGTTTGCTCTCAAAGGTTTTGCCGCTGCATGTATGAGCGGGTCCATGGAAGCGATTTACATTGACAGCGTCTCTCTGGACCAGCTCGTAAGGCTTAATGTCGTTGAGCGATTTGTTTTCTATGCCTCTTATGCCCTCTCCGCTTGTGTGGGCGGTTTCATTTCGTCCGCTGGCGCGTATCTCATTGGTCTTTTGGCAGATATCATCGCAATGGTGTTGACGTTGGTTGTCGTTGTCTGCATTCCTGAGATGCGAAGAGGGGACACTACAGCGACACCTAAGCGTGGAATTAGCCCGAAGATGATCGGTGCCGCTATTGCGCGTAACGGCATTCTTCGTTCAGCGTTCATCATGGACTGCTCTCAGGCATTTGCTTTTGTCGCCCTGGAAGACTTTTTCTCACTGTTGCTTGCGGGTCGCGGAATGAATGCCGTCGCTTCGGGTGTGATCATTGCGGTCCAGCTTCTTGCCTCGGCCTCCATGGGGCTTATTGTGCCCAGTGTGATTGCTCATGTCGACAAGGGCCGTTTTGCGCGTATTTGCGGCATCGTGCGCCTTTCCCTGGCTGCTCTGTTTTTGATTCCCTTTACTCCGGTCTATTTGCTGCCCGTGTTCTATGTACTGCAGACGGTCGCGTACTCGTTATTTGCTCCAATTAAATACTCAATTTTTCAAAATGCTGTCGATTCTTCGATGCGCTGTTCACTGATTTCGGTCCAAAGCCAGATGGTGGCGGTGGGTGCCATCCTTTTCTATCTGTTCAATGCTGCGTTGAGCAGCATCGCGGGCATTCGAGTCGTATTGCTTGTTGCGCTCGGGATTTCTTCCCTGGTGTATATCCCCGCGCTATTTCGTCTTACAAGTCAAAGGCCATGAGTATTTAGGCACCGATAACTTATATATCAACGCAATAAACCCGAGCGCGAGGGCGTTTGGGTTTATTATTGAAGCGTATGTAACCTGGCGGCGCCACACCGCCTGTTAGTAGGGAGACACATGAACGTTCTGGTCGTCAACGCGGGATCTTCGACCCTTAAGTATCAGGTCATCGACACCAAGTCCCATAAGGTGTCCGCAAAGGGCTCCTGCGAGCGCGTCTGCTTTACCGGTGGTACCTTCACCCATGCTGCCAATGGCTCCAAGAAGGTGACCGAGAACATCGAGTTCCCCGACCACAAGGTCGCCATCGAGGTCGTCCTGAAGGACCTTGAGGCCAACGGCGTCAAGATCGAGGGCATCGGCCACCGTATCGTTCAGGGCGGTTGGTACTTTGGTGATTCCTCCCTCGTCGACGAGGACGTCCTCGCCAAGATTCGCGAGGTCGCCCCGCTGGCGCCGCTGCACAACAACCCCGAGGCCAACGTTATCGAGTACTGCCTGGAGCAGTATCCCGATCTGCCCAACGTCACGGTCTACGACACCGCTTTCCACTTCAACATGCCCGAGGTCGCCAAGACCTACGCCCTTCCCAAGGATGTTTGCGACAAGCTGCACATCCGTAAGTACGGCGCCCACGGCACCAGCTATCGCTACATCTCCAAGAAGGTCGCCGAGATGACCAACGGCGAGGCCCGCAAGGTCGTCGTGTGCCATATCGGCTCCGGCGCTTCCCTGTGCGCCATCGAGGACGGCAAGTGCATGGACACCACCATGGGCTTGACGCCGCTCGACGGCGTCATGATGGGCACCCGCTGCGGCTCCATCGACCCGGCTACCGTGTGCTACCTGCAGCGCGAGGGTGGCTACACCTTCGACGAGGTCGACGAGATGATGAACAAGAAGTCTGGCCTTTTGGCTGTGACCGGTGGCAAGACCAACGACTGCCGCAACGTTGAGGAGCTCGCCGCTGCTGGTGACCCCGAGGCTCAGCTCGCCTTCGATATGTTCGTCTACAAGATTGCCGCTAAGGCCGCCGAGATGGCCACCTCCATGTGCGGCATGGACACCCTGGTCTTTACCGCCGGCATCGGCGAGCACGCTCCGGCCGTTCGCGCTGGCGTGGCCGATCGTCTGGCCTTTATGGGCGTCAAGATGGATCACGCCCGTAATGCCCTGCGTGGCGACGGCGCTTGGTGCCTGTCCGCCAAGGATTCCAAGGTCAAGATTTTCGTCATCCCTACGGACGAGGAGTTCATGATCGCTTCCGACGTCGAGCGCATCGTCAACGGCAAGTAATTGCAAGAGGGGAGGGGCTGGACGACCGAGCGCCGTTCGGCCCCTCTTTTGCGCTCGTTGGGCGATATGCTTGATAGCTATTTATCAAGTTGTGATAACTTCTTATTAAAATGCGGCCGCCTTAAGGGGTCTGCGTCGACCGTATTGCACTGCAAAGGAGTCTCATGAACGTACTTGTTGTCAACGCCGGCAGCTCAAGCCTTAAATATCAGCTTTTGGATACCGTTACCCGCGAGGTTTTCGCCAAGGGCAACTGCGAACGTATCGGTTCGGACATGGGCATTTTTGGCCACTCCGAGAACGGTGGCGCCAAGCAGACCGAGGAGGTCCCTTTCCCCGATCATCGCTCTGCTATCGCTCGTGTGCTCGAGGAGCTCGAGAAGACCGACTTTACGATTGATGGCATTGGACATCGCATCGTTCAGGGAGGCTGGCACTTCGATGATTCCGCAGTCGTCGACGATGAGGTCATGGCCAAGATCCTTGAGGTGGCCCCGCTCGCTCCGCTGCACAATTACGGCGAGGCTGCAGCAATCGAGTATTGCCGCGAGAAGTATCCGGAGCTGCCCAACGTCGCCGTCTTTGATACCTCGTTCCACATGACCATGCCCGAGGTCGCCTACACCTACGCGCTGCCCAAGGACGTTTGCGACAAGTACCACGTGCGCAAGTACGGCGCCCACGGCACGAGCCACCGCTATGAGTGGATGATGGCCAAGGAGATCCTGGGTTCGCGCTGCCACCGCCTGCTTTCGTGCCATCTGGGCAACGGTGCTTCGCTCGCTGCTATCGAGGACGGCGTGTGCCGCGACACCACGATGGGTCTCACGCCGCTCGATGGCCTGATGATGGGCACCCGTTGTGGTTCCATCGACCCGGCCACCGTGTGCTACCTGCAGCGCGAGGGCGGCTACAGCTACCAGGAAGTCGATGACATGATGAACAAGCAGTCTGGTCTGCTTGCCATCTCGGGCATCTCCAACGACGCCCGCGACATCCGCACGCGCGCCTCCGAGGGCGACGAGCACTGCCTGCTCGCCTTCGATATGTTCGCCTATAAGGCCATGCAGCAGGCCGGTTCCATGATCGCTTCCATGGCGGGCGTGGACACCATCACCTTTACCGCCGGCATCGGCGAGAACGACTGGTCGATCCGCAAGGCCTTCTGCGACTGCTTTGAGTGGCTGGGCGTACGCATCGACAACAACAAGAACCGCGAGGCCGTGGGCAACGGCCCGCAGGTCATCAGTGCCGCCGGTTCCGCCGTCACGGTCATGGTCATCCCCACCGACGAGGAATACATGATCGCCCACGACGTCGAGCGCCTGACCAAGAACAACTAAGGCGCGCATTTGCAAGTAAACGAAAGGCCTCCAGAGCAACAGCTCCGGAGGCCTTTTTGCTAGCAGGCGGAAATTCCAGTCCCAAAGTGATCATCGCCGGCAACGCCTGCACTTTCAGCAACGACACCCATCCGTTCAGATTTTTCAGACCCAGCTCGTAGCCAAGCCGCCGTCCACCCCAGATACCCTGATTACTACGTAGTGGTAGAAGGCCGTACGGGCTAACCCCTGAAAACACTCCGCAGACCAGAAACGCCCCCGTTCGTAGCTCCGAAGGAGCAGAACGGGGGCGTTTCATTGGTCGAGGACGTTTTCAGGGGTTAGCCCGTACGGCCTTCGGGCGAGTACGTCCGCTACTCAGCCATCTGAGCCTGGACGGCGGTGATGGCCACGACACCCACGATGTCGTCGGCCGAGCAGCCGCGCGAAAGGTCGTTAACCGGCTTGGCGATGCCCTGCAGGATGGGGCCGTAAGCGTCGGCGCCAGCGAAGCGCTGGACCAGCTTGTAGCCGATATTGCCTGCCTCGAGGTCGGGGAACACCAGCACGTTGGCCTTGCCGGCAACGGAGGAGCCGGGAGCCTTGAGCTGGGCGACGGTGGGGACGATAGCGGCATCGAGCTGCAGGTCGCCGTCGATGGCGAGCTCGGGAGCCTTCTCCTTGCAGAACTTCACGGCCTCTTGGACCTTCTTGGCGACCTCGCCGCCGGCGGAGCCCATGGTGGAGTAGGAGAGCATGGCCACGTGCGGCTCAACGTTGCCCATGAAGGTGGACCAGGAGTGAGCGGAGGCGATGGCGATCTCGGAGAGCTCGTCGGAGGACGGGTTGATGTTGAGGCCGCAGTCGGCGAAGATCAGCGTGCCGTCGGTGCCGAACTGCGGGGTGTCGGTGCACATCACGAAGAAGGCCGAGACCAGCTTGGTGCCCGGGGCGGTCTTGAGGATCTGCAGCGCGGGGCGCAGGGTGTCGGCGGTAGAGTGGCAGGCGCCGGAGACCAGGCCGTCGGCATCGCCCATCTTGACCATCATGGTGCCAAAGTAGGTGGCGTCCATCACCTGGGCGCGAGCCTGCTCGATGGTAACGCCCTTCTTGGCGCGGAGCTCAGCAAACTTCTGCGCGTACTCCTCGTGCTTCTCGGCATTGCGCGGGTCGATGACGGTAGCGCCGGGGACGTTGATCTCGTCGGGGTTGCCCAGGATGACGATTTTTGCCAGGCCCTCCTCGATGATTTTGGTGGCCGCGACGATAGTGCGCGGATCCTCGCCCTCGGGCAGGACGATCGTCTTAAGGTCGGCCTTGGCGGCAGACTTCATACGGTTTAGGAAATCGCTCATGTTACTCCTTACAAGCGTTTCGCTAAGCTCCAGGCGCCCGGCTGTTCACGAATAAACCCGCTGCTAGCGGGTTTACCTTTCAATTATGTACGCCGCGGTGCTTGAGCTTTCCTTGTGTGGCAAGCTCATTATAGGACGCATTAGCGCTATAATCGCTCTAATAAATATGTCTCGAAGAATGTTCGAGAAAAGCCCAGCTAACGAGCCCGTGGCTTTTGACAAGGAGTATCGATGCAGATTACCTCAGGCCTGCCTGAAGGCTTTAACGCCGGCGCATACGACATGATTGTCGTCGGTGCTGGATATGCCGGTGCCGTTTGCGCCCGCCGTCTCGCCGAGACCATCGGCTATCGTGTTGCCGTTTTGGAGCGCCGTAGCCACATTGCGGGCAATGCCTATGACTGCACTGACGAGGCCGGAATCCTGATCCACGAGTACGGTCCGCATATCTATCACACTTTTAACGAGCGCGTGCACAATTTCCTGTCGCGCTTTACCAAGTGGACGGATTATCAGCACAAGGTGCTCGCCAACATCAACGGCACCCTTATGCCCGTACCCTTCAACCATGCGAGTCTCAAGCTCGCCTTTGGTGACGAGCGCGGCGAGGAGCTGTACCAGAAGCTCGTGGAGACCTTTGGCAAGGATGTCAAGGTGCCCATTATGGAGCTGCGTAAGAAGAACGACCCGGATCTTGCCGAGGTCGCCGATTACGTCTACGAGAACGTCTTTTTGCATTACACCATGAAGCAGTGGGGCCAGACGCCCGACCAGATCGACCCCTCGATCACCGGCCGCGTCCCCGTCTTTGTGGGCGATGACGATCGCTACTTCCCGCAAGCTCCCTTCCAGGGCATGCCGCAGGAGGGCTACACGGCGCTCTTTGAGCACATGCTCGACCACGACCTGATCGACGTGTTCTGCGACGTGGACGCCCGTGACCTCTTTGAAATCGACGAGACTACCGTCAAGATCGACGGCAAGGTCTATGGTGGCGAGATCGTCTACACCGGTCCGCTCGATGAGCTGTTCAATCTCGATCTGGGCGCGCTACCGTACCGCACGCTCGACATGAAGTTCGAGACGCTCGATATGGACCAGTTCCAGCCCGTGGGCACCGTCAACTACACCACGAGCGAGGACTACACGCGCATCACCGAGTTCAAGAACATGACCGGTCAGGTCCTGCCCGGCAAGACCACCATCATGAAGGAGTACTCCAAGGCCTATACGCCCGACTCGGACGAGACGCCGTACTACGCCATTCTTGAGCCCGAGAACCGTGAGCTCTATGAGCGCTATCTTGAGCGCGTCCAAAACCTGACGAACTTCCACCCGGTGGGTCGTCTGGCCGAGTATCGTTACTACGATATGGACGCTGTGACCAATTCCGCCCTCGATCTTTCGGATGAGATTATCGCCTGCCATGCATAAAGTCATAACATTCGGTATTCCCTCGTATAACGCCGCCAAGGACATGGACCATTGCATTACCTCCATCTTGGAGGGGAGCAATTACGCCACCGATATCGAGATTATCGTGGTGGACGACGGCTCCAAGGACGAGACGGCCGCCAAGGCCGACGAGTGGGAGGCCCGTTATCCTGGAATCATCCGCGCGGTGCACCAGGAGAACGGCGGTCACGGTATTGCCGTCCTTTCGGGTCTGCGCGAGGCGCAGGGCACCTACTACAAGGTTGTTGATTCGGACGACTGGCTTGACGGCGCTGCCCTTTCGACCATGCTGTCGATTCTGCGTGGCTTTGAAGAGCGCGACCAGCGCGTTGACTTGTTTATCTCGAACTACGTGTACGAGAAGGTTTACGAGGGCACGCATACCGCTATTGGCTACAAATTTGCCCTGCCACGCAAAAAGATCTTTTCCTGGGATCAGATCGGTCATTTCCGCCTGGACCAGAACCTACTTATGCACAGCCTGTGCTATCGCACGGATGTGCTGCGCGAGTCCAACCTTCCCATGCCGCCGCACACGTTCTATGTGGACAACATCTACGCCTACGTGCCGCTGCCGCGTTGCAAGACCATGTACTACGCCGACATCGACCTCTATCGCTACTTTATCGGTCGCGAAGGCCAGAGCGTCAACGAGGCAACGATGGTCAAGCGTCTGGACCAGCAGTTCCGTGTTACGCGTATCATGATGGAGTCGTACCACCTGTACAGCGATGTTGAGTCGTCGCGCCTGCGTTCGTACATGATGGGCTACTTCACCATGATGATGGCGATCTGCTCGGTTCTCACCAAGCTTTCCGAGGAAGATTGCGCCGACGAGCGCTTGAAGACGCTGTGGAATGATTTGAAGGCCTACGACGAGCGCATGTATCGTCGTGCCCGCTACGGCGTGGTCGGGTTCTTCACCAACCTGCGCGGACGGGCGGGAGACAAAACCACACTCGGCCTATACCGTCTTGCCTCAAAGATCTTCAAATTCAACTAGCTGCCGAGTAATCGCTGCTGATAGGTTGACTGGGCCCCTTGGCCTTTAGTTTGCTACTGCGAACAGTCCTGCTCGCACGGAAA
This sequence comes from uncultured Collinsella sp., assembly GCA_902478985.1. Taxonomy (GTDB): domain Bacteria; phylum Actinomycetota; class Coriobacteriia; order Coriobacteriales; family Coriobacteriaceae; genus Collinsella. The sequence continues at coordinate 7,216 of CABSNH010000003.1, read as the reverse complement.
GCACATTAAGTGCTTTCCGGCTCGTGCGGAACTTGTATCAAACTAAAGGCCAAGGGGCTTCTGCTATAAGAATCGATTGTCAGGCTGTCTGAATTTGAAGATCTTAGACGCGCGGTACACAGGGGCCTGGGCTGAAAAGGCTTGGTTGGTAGGTTGCCCGGTGGGGCTTGGTTATGTTTGTCGCGAGTTCCGCACGAGCCGAAGAGCACTTAATGTGTTCTTCGTGCGAGCCAGGACTGTAGAGCAGCAAACATAACCAAGCCCCACCGGGCAACCGGTCAGGTTAGGCTACTTCGCGGCGCCGGGGGTGCCGTGGGAGGTTTTGGCGGTTTTGGCTCCGTTTACGATGGCGGTTTCCAGGGCCCTTACGGCGAGCATGCCCAGTAGGTCTAGGGGAACGGCGGCGCTTGCCTGGGCGCCTAGTTTGCCGCTGGCGAGGGTGTAGATGGTGTCGCCGTCGTTGGTGGTGTGCGTGGGACGGATGGCATGTGCGTAGGCGTCTGCGGCCATCTGGGAGACCTTGGTGGCTTGTGCCTTAGTGAGTTCCACGTTGGTGACGATGCAGCTGATGGTGGTGTTGGTGCGGTCGAGCGGCATCTGCATGGATCCGGCGGCGGCAAAGGCTGCGAGTTCCATGTCGACGATTTGGTCACTATCGGCTGCGGCGCGCATACCGGCAACCCACTCGCCGGTGAAGGGGTCGACAACGTTGCCGCAGGCGTTGACCGAGACCACGGCGCCCACCTTGATGGGGCCGAGAGCCAAAGCGGCAGCGCCAAGGCCGGCCTTCATGCAGGTAGCGGGGCCCATGAGCTTACCCACGGTAGCGCCCGTGCCGGCGCCCACGTTGCCCTGTTCGAGCTTGGTGGGGGTGTTGTCGAGTGCTTCGCGCACGGCGGCGATGCCGGCCTCAATGTCGGGGCGAACGGTGGGGTTACCAAAGGCGAGGTCGAAGATACAGCTCGAGCACACGATAGGCACCTGCGTGGGGCCGACGGGAAGGCCGATGCCGCGGCTCTCAAGCTCGCGGGCCACGCCGCTTGCAGCCTCGAGGCCAAAGGCCGATCCGCCCGAAAGGCAGACGGCGTGGACCTTGTCGACGGTGTTCTCGGGTCGCAGCAGGTCGGTTTCGCGCGATGCTGGAGCACCGCCGCGAACGTCAACGCCGCCGGTGGCACCCTCGGGCGCAACGATTACGGTGCAACCGGTGCCGGCCTCCTCGTCCGTATAGTTGCCATAGCAAAAGCCATCGACATCGCAGACGTCAATGGCCTCGAGCAGTGTATCCATGTTTAACTCCTATCGGTTTTCCGCCGCGCCTTGTGCCCGGTCGGGATCCGTACGGTACGCCAAAATTGTAGGCGCTGGGGAATACCCAGCGCCAGATGCAATTACGAGAGTTTTTGAATCGCGCGCGCGACGCGGGCGATGGGTAGGCCCACTACGTTATAGAAGTCGCCCGAAATATCGTGCACGAGCATGCGGCCGCCTGTGCCCTGGATGCCGTAGGCGCCTGCCTTATCCATGGGCTCACCCGAGGCAACGTAGTGCTCGATCTGCTCGTTGGTGAGCTCGTAGAATGTCACGTCGGTCACATCGACAAACGACAGGCTCTCGGCGGCATGCGGGGCGGCCGTATCGCCTGCCTTAACGATGCAGACGCCGGTTGCGACCTGGTGCGTGCGGCCCGAAAGCTCACGGAGCATGGTGCGCGCCTCGCCCTCGGTTGCCGGCTTGCCCAAAATCTTGCCGTCGAAGGTGACGATGGTGTCGGCCGCGACCGTCAGTTCTTTGGGCTCGGCATACTCGGCAGCAACGGCAGCCGCCTTGGCGCGTGCCAAGCGCTCGACAAGCGTGAGCGGGGCCTCGCCATCAAAGGGCGTTTCGTCGATATCCGCGGGAATCACGCGAATGTTGTAGCCTGCCTCGCGCATCAGCTCTATGCGGCGCGGCGATTGCGAAGCCAAAATCATAGTTGGATGCCCTCGGCGACCTTCTCGACGGCCTTGTCGCCAGCGAGCGTGCGCAGCAGCTCCAATGCAAAGGGGAGTGACTGTGCCATGCCGCTGGCAGTGATGATGTTGCCGTCTTGCGTGACCTTCTCGCCAGTATAGGCGCCTTCGGGGAAGCTTTTCTCAAAGCCAGGGAAGCACGTGGCGTGGCGCCCCTCGAGTAGGTCGAGCTCGCCCAGGATAAACGGGGCGGCGCAGATGGCGGCGACGTGCTTGGTCGCGGCGAACTCGCAGACCACGTCGCAGACACGCTGATCGGCGCGCAGGTTGGTGGCACCGGGCAGGCCGCCGGGCAGCACGACGCAGTCGTACTCGTCAAAGTTGATCTCATCAAAGAGCGCATCGCAGGTCACGGGGATCTGCAGCGAGCTTACGACCTCACGCGTGGGCATAATCGAGACGAGCGTGGCACGCACGCCGCCGCGACGCATGACATCGACCATGGTCAAGCATTCAATAGTTTCAAAGCCATCGGCGGCGAGAACGGCAACGCTGGGCATGAGGGTTCCTTTCATAGGCGGCATACAATTAGCCGTCTTATACCCCGAAGACCTCCGCTTGCCACGCTCGATTTCCCAATGATTTTTCTGAGCAATGATTAAGTGGCTAGTTGCGCCTAAGGTGGACGACGGTCTCGCAGTGGAAGGTTTGTGGGAACAGGTCGACTGGCGTGATCTTTACGGGGGAGAAGGTGCCTTCTTCGACAAAGCGTTTGAGATCGCGCGCCAGGGTGGCCGGGTCGCAGCTCACGTAGGCGACATCGTGGGCACTCGTGCTGGCGATAAGGTCGATCGCTTCGGGGGCGAGGCCTGCGCGCGGCGGGTCGACCACCAAGACGTCGGCATCCTGGTCGGGGAACTCGCGCACCGCGTCTCCGCCAATGACGTCGACGTTATCAAGCTTGTTGATCTCCAGGTTACGGCGTAGGTCGCGCACGGCGGGGCCGTAGGCCTCGACGGCGGCGACAAAGTCGCAGCGGCGGGCGAGCGGCAGGGTAAAGGTGCCGGCACCGCAGTACAGGTCCACGGCAAGCTCGTCTTCCTGCGGGTCGAGCGCTTCCATGACAAGCTCGATCAAAATCTCGGCACCCTTGGTGTTGACCTGGAAAAAAGACGGGGCAGACAAGCGCATCTGACCCTCGGCGATATTCTCGGTCCATGAGCCCTCTCCGGCGAGCATTTCGACCTTGGAGACACGGCGGGCCTTCTTTTCGCCCTTGCTCATCACGCGCACGATGCTCGTGGGATGAGCGGCGTCCGCCAACACGCGGGAGACCTGCGAGCGCGGAAAAGAGCCTGTGGGCGTCCAGAGTGCGACCTCGAGTGCCTTGGTGCGGCGCGATGCGCGAATGCCCACGCGTTCGAGCCCCAAGTCATGGCTGCCGCTTAGATAGTTGAGTGCGCCGACGACCGATTTGAGCGCCTTGGGGAAGCGTTTGTCGAACAACGGGCACGAATCGACGGTCACGATCTTGCGAGGATCGACACCGTGCATGCCAAGACGCACGCGGCCGTTTACAACGGTCGGCTCGAGTTCGATTTTATTGCGGTAGCCCCAATCATCCTTGGTGTGGCGGATGGGTTGCACCAGTTCATCGACTTGATCGGGGCTGAACTTGCCGATACGCTCGAGCGTGGAGCGCAGATTTTGCTCCTTGGCGGCGAGCTGTGCCGTGCGTGAGAGATTGCCCCACGAGCAGCCGCCGCAGATGCCCACGAAGGGGCAGGGAGACTGAATGCGATCGGGGCTTGGCTCCAGAATCTCGGTGGTGCGGGCACGCATGAACGACTTGCCGTCCTGTACGACCTCGGCCTCGACGGTGTCGCCTGCCACGGCGCCCTGCACAAAGACGGCCTTGCCGTTGTCGGCGTGCGCCAGCCCGTCGGCGCCGTAGGTCATCGATTCTATAGTGAGCTTCATATTCCTGCCTGTCATTCGCGTTGTTGTTCGCACCATGGTAACAGGGAAAAGCGCCCCGCATCCGAGGCTTTCCTCAAATGCGGGGCGCTTCTACAAACTGCTTCTACAAACGACTATTTCGTCTTGCCGGTAATGAGCGTCTTAAGACCCAGGCCGATCAGACCCAGGCCCATGCGCACGCGGCCGGGGCGATGGCGCTCGATGGCCTTGGTCTTGCCGGCGGGCTTATCGCGACGGGCGCTCGTCTCGGGTGCGGGCTTGATGACCTGCGGATCGGGCTGAGGTGCAGGTGCAGGCTCGGGCTCAATGACGGTCGCCTGGACCTCTTGGACCTTGGGTGTGGCCGGCTGCGGCTCAGGAGCAGGGGCGGGCTTTGCCTCGGCGGCGGGCTCCGGAGTCGCAGTAGCGGGCTCGGGCGCTTTCTCCACGGCGGGCTCTGCGGCAGCCTCGGGCTCATTCACCGGGGGAGCTGCAACCGCTTCCGGTTTGGCAGCTGCCCCGTGTTCAACCTCGGCCTGAATGGCCTCCTCGGCCACACGTTCCTTCTCCTGTGCGTGCTGCTGCGCGGCGGCCTCGGCGTTGCAATAGGCACGCTCCAGCAGGGCTTCCTGCGAGTTGAAGGGTTTCTCACCCTCTGCACGCTCCACGGGGACCCAGGTGCCGTCGCTCGTGAGGCTGCGGGCCTTCACGTTGTCGCGCAGCTGCATGCCCATGTACTCGTGCACTAGGGCGCGGCAGGTGGGGTCGAGCACGGGGAAGGCAATCTCCACGCGGTGCTCGGTGTTGCGCGTCATCATGTCTGCCGAGCTCAGGTAAATCATGTCCGAGTCCACGCCGAAAGCATAGACGCGCGCGTGCTCCAAAAAGCGTCCGACGATGGAGCGGACATGCACGTTCTCGGTCTTGCCCGGAACACCGGGCTTGAGGCACGAGATGCCGCGGATGATCATGTCTACGCGCACGCCGGCACACGATGCCTCGGCGATCTTGTCGATAACCTCGCGGTCGGTGAGCGAGTTGAGCTTAAAGAACACACGGGCGGGCTCGCCAGCGAGAGCGCGCTGAATCTCGCGATCCAGACCGCGCATGATGAGCGGTTTCAGTCCGACGGGCGCCACACCCAGGAAGCGGTAGTCGCCGCGCAGGTTGCCCAGCGACAGATTGCGGAAGAACAGGTTGGCGTCCTCGCCGATGCCGGGATGGGCGGTCATGAGCATAAAGTCGCTGTAGAGTTTGGCCGTCTTCTCGTTAAAGTTGCCGGTGCCCAAAAGCGTGAGGCGGGTGAGCGCCATGCCCTCGCGATAGGTGAGCTGGCAGATCTTTGAGTGGCATTTAAAGCCCTCGGAACCATAGATGACGGTGCAGCCTGCCTCTTCCAGACGCTCGGCCCACTCGATGTTGTTCTGCTCGTCAAAGCGGGCGCGAAGTTCCATGAGCACCGTGACCTCTTTGCCGTTCTCGGCAGCATCGATCAGCGACTCGCACAGGCGGCTCTGCTTGGCCACGCGGTAGAGCGTGATGCGCAGCGAGATGCACTCGGGGTCGTAGGCGGCCTCGTGCACCAGATCCAGGAAGGGGTTCATGGCCTCGTAGGGATAAAAGAGCAGCTTGTCGCCCTGCAGCACCTGTTCGCGGATGGAGCGGGTCATATCGATGGTGGGGTTGGGCTGCGGCCTAAACGGCGTAAAGAGCAGCTCGTTGCGCAGGTGCTCGGGAATCTTGCCCTCAATGCCAAAGACGTAGCCCAGGTCGAGCGGGATATCGCAGGTAAAGACCGAGCGGCGCGAAAGCTCGAGTGCCTTGCGGATGGTCTTGAGCGTCGCCTTCTCGAGCGACCCCGAGACCGCGAGCACTACCGGCTGCAGACGCAGGCGCTTCTTGAGGATGCGCTTCATGTGCTGGCGGTAGTCCTCTTCCTCTTCGACGCCCTCGCCGTCTGGATCGATGTCGGCGTTGCGGGTGACTCGGATGAGTGCGCGGTCGAGTGGCTTGTAGGAGCCAAAGCAGCTGTCCAGGCAGGCGAGGATGACGTCCTCGAGCAAGATGTAGGAGTAGGTGCCGGTGGGCGAGGGGATCTCGACCACGCGGTTCATCGAGGCGGGAATCTCGATAAGGCCCAGCAGGCTCTCCTCGTCGGTGGCGCCGTCCAGACCACAGGCCAGATAGAGCGCGCCATTGCGTAGGTTGGGGAAGGGGTGGCGAGGATCGATGACCAGCGGCGAGATGACCGGCGACACGTAGGCCTGGAAGTAGCGGGTTACAAAGGTGCGCTCCTCGGGCGTAAGCGAATCGATGCGGGCGCGGTGAACGCCCAAGGTGTCGAGCTTGCCCTCGATGCTCTTAAAGATGGACTCCCAACGGGTAAGGAGCCCGGGCATTTCGGCCATGACAGCATCGACCTGTTCGGAGGCGGTCATATTGCTCTTGTTGTCGACAGGTTGCTTTTTGAGCTCTGCCAGATCGGACAGGCCGCCCACGCGCACCATAAGGAACTCGTCGAGGTTAGACTCGAAAATCGACACGAACTTTAGACGCTCGAACAGCGGAACGGTCTCATCGAAGGCTTCGTCAAGCACACGGTTGTCAAAGCGTAGCCAGCTGAGCTCTCGGTTCTGCGTGTACGAGAAGTCGCGAGGCGGTTTGCGCAGCTTTGCGGCGGCTTGCTTTTTTTCGATTTTGCTCGGCATATGCATCTGTCCGTTCAGTCCCCGCAGGGGACGGTAGCCTAACCCTATTCACTATTGTCTCAATTTAGTCGACTTGTGGCACGGACGTATTGTGCGAACGGTATCTTTACCTACTTCTTACGCTGACAAGTCATAGGACTGACGCCCTGCTCGTCTGCAAGCGGTCTATATCCTCACTCAACTGGTACGTAAGTGTGAATAAGAATGATGGATAGCTGAATATCATTGAATGCAGGCGGAAACGTAAACAAACATCATTTATATACATAAAACCGATTTAGCTATGCAATTCTGAATCAAAAGTTTAGAGATGCAATTGCAAATAGTTTTTAGGAAAAAAGAGCGTTTACCTTAGAAAAGTTACTTTAGAACGCCGAAGTACATTATGGGGGAATCTCATGCGATATACCGTTCATCGCACTTTGTTGACCGTTCGGGGGCGAGGTGGAATTGCGGGTGGAATTTGGATATAACTAGAGCTGTCAGCAAGCAGCGTCCGCTATGGAAGGGCGCTGAGAGATTCGGCCGAAAGGCCCGAAAGCAAGGTAGGAGGCCATGACGAAAGGTCTGCACGTGCCTTCCGAGATCGGCAAGCTC
>CABSNH010000002.1 GCA_902478985.1 uncultured Collinsella sp. | reverse complement strand
GAAAGTCGCGGATGCGAACCACGTCGAACCAAGTTTTCCGTCCTCTCGACAGCCAGTAACAAACTGCCGTTCATGGTACACCCCGTCATTAAATGCGGATGGTCGCCCGTCGCGATGCACGTCAAGAACAGATGTTGCACACGCCCCGCTCACAGGCACTGCACACAAAGATCGCCGTCAGGAAGCCACTTCCCTAATCGATCACCACAAGCTCGGCGGGGTCGTAGTCCACGCCCATAAAGGTAAGACCGCATGCGGGCGCCGTAGGACCGGCAGCGGAGCGATCGCAGGCATCAATTACCTCGCGCATCCACTCGGGATCGCGGCGATGCATGCCGATCTCGACAAGAGTGCCCACAATGGTTCGCACCATCGAATGCAAAAACGCATTGCCCTCGATGGTAAACGTGAGGATGTCCTCGCCAAAGGCGACCTCATGGCCAAACTCGGCACGCATTACGCAGCGGTGCGTAGGTTTGCCCACGGCAGAGGCGACCTTGCAAAAGCTCTTAAAGTCCTGCTCGCCCAAAAGCGCAGGGCAGGCGGCCGCCATCGCATCGACGTCGAGGGGATAGCGATGCCACCACACTGCACCGCGTGACAGCACGGGCCGCGCATCACGGTCGGCAATGCGATAGGTGTAAGTGCGAGAGCGCGCGTCAAAACGTGCAGAAAAGCCCTTACGAGCCTTGTAGACCTCGTTTATGGCGATATCTTTGCCCAGGTGGGCATCCATAGCCCTCAGCCACCTACGGCGCGTCAAAGCGAGCTCAGCGTCCGTTACGGGCACGCTGATGTATTGGGCCACCGCATGAACGCCGGCATCGGTACGCCCCGCGCACGTCAGATCGATTGGGCGGCGCAGCAACGTCTCGATTGCACGGCGCAGCTCGCCTGCAACCGTCGTCTGGCCCGGCTGCTCGGCAAATCCGCTATAGGAGGAGCCATCGTAGGCCACGCGAAATACAAGGGTGGCGTCGAGCTCGAGGGTCGAATTGAAATCAGACGGCGCAGTCATGGGCGCTCCCAACAAACTAGCAACGGTATTGCGACAAAAAAAGAGGGGTACGCGAACGTACCCCTCGAATATAGCCTATGCAGACAGAATGTCTACTCAGCGGTCTCCTCAGCAGCGGTCTCCTCGACAGCCTCAACCTTCTTGGGAGCAGCGGCCTTCTTGGGGGCCGGAGCAGCCTTCTTGGCCTTAGGCGTGCAAGGCTCGGTGACGAGCTCCATGATAACGATGGGAGCGTTGTCGCCCTTGCGGTTACCGAGCTTCATGATGCGGGTGTAACCGCCGTTGCGGTCCTGCCACATGCCCTGAGCAGCCTTGTCGAAGATCTCGGCAACGAGCTGCTTATCGCCGAGCTTGGCGATAGCCAGACGACGAGAGTGCAGGTCGCCCTTCTTGGCCCAGGTGATGATCGGGTCGACGACCGAACGCAGCGCCTTAGCGCGGGTCTCGGTGGTCTTGATGCGGTCGTTCTCGAAGAGAGCCTTAGCAAGGCTCTTCTTCATGGCCTTGGTGTGGCTCGCATCGGTGCCGAGCTTCAGGCCCTTCTTAACGTTGTGACGCATGGTCTAGTTTCTCCTCAAATATGCGAAGCATTAAGCCTTCAGGCTCAGGCCCATGGACTCAAGCTTGTCCTTCACTTCCTCGATCGACTTAACACCGAAGTTACGGATGTTGAGCAGATCGTTCTCCGAGAACTCAACGAGCTGACGGACCGAGTGAATGCTGGCGCGCTTAAGGCAGTTGTAGGAACGGACGGAAAGGTCCAGATCCTCGATCTGCTTGTCCAGCTCGGCGTTGTCGTTGGTGACCTCGGGAGCGAAGATCGAAGCCTCCTCCTCGACCTCGGGGGTCTCGGCAAGGTTCATAAAGGCGGCCATATGCTGGTTGATGATATTGGCAGCCTGGACCACGGCGTCGCGCGGGGCGATGGAACCGTTGGTCTCGATCTCGAGGACAAGGCGGTCGTAGTCGGTATGCTGGCCGACACGGCAAGCCTCAACGAGCTTGGCGCAACGGGACACCGGCGAGTACAGCGAGTCGACGTTGATCACACCGATGGGATCGTTGTCACGCTTGTTAGCCTCGCCAGAGACATAGCCGCGGCCATAGCCGATGCGCATGCTCATGGTGAGATGGCCACCCTCGGTGAGCGTAGCAATGTGCTGCTCGGGGTTGACCAGCTCAAACTCGGACGGAATAAAGAAGTCCGCACCGGTGACCTCGCAAGGGCCGTCAACCGAGATGGTGGCGGTTGCCTCGTCGGTCGTGCCGAGAGCCCTGAAGACAAGACCCTTGACATTCAGGACGATATCGGTGACATCCTCGACCATGTTAGGGATGGTCATGAACTCGTGCTGCGCACCATCGATCTGAATGGCCTCGACGGCGGCACCCTCGAGCGAGGACAGAAGAACACGACGAAGCGAGTTGCCCAGCGTATCGCCGTAGCCACGCTCGAGCGGCTCGACGGAGACACGAGCAGAGGTCTCGTTGATCTCTTCGACCTGAACCTGAGGCCTAATGAATTCTGACATGTATTACCTCCAGCCTCAGCAGCCCGGATGGACTACTTAGAGTAGAGCTCGACGATGAGCTGCTCGTTGATATCACCGCTGATCTGCTCACGCGTCGGCAGAGCGAGCACGTTACCAGACAGCTTCTCGATATCGACCTCGAGCCAGCCAGGGACCTCAAAGCGCTCGGAGGAAATCAGAGCCTCCTTGATGGGGAGGAGGTCACGGAACTTCTCGCCGACAGCGACGACGTCGCCGGCCTTGACGCGGTAGGACGGGATGTCCACGCGCTTGCCGTTCACGGTGAAGTGACCGTGGCGGACGGACTGACGAGCCTCTTTGCGGGTGCGGGCGAAGCCGAGACGGAAGACGACGTTGTCGAGGCGAGACTCAAGGATGATCATGAGGTTCTCACCGGTGACGCCGTTCATCTTACGGGCCTTGTTGAAGTAGCCGTGGAACTGCTTCTCCAGAACGCCATAGATGAACTTGACCTTCTGCTTCTCACGCAGCTGCATGCCGTACTCAGATTCCTTGCGACGGCGCTTGGGCTGACGGATAGATTCCTTCTTGCTGCTGTAACCGAGCTCAGCGGGATCGATCCCGAGCTGACGGCAGCGCTTAAGAACAGGAGTCCTGTCGATTGCCATATTGATACGATCCTTTCAGTTACACGCGGCGACGCTTCTTGGGGCGGCAGCCGTTGTGCGGAATGGGGGTCTTGTCCTGGATGCTCGAGACCTCGAGGCCAGCAGCCTGGAGGGAGCGGATGGCGGTCTCACGACCGGAGCCGGGGCCCTTGACGAAGACGGAAACCTTCTTCATACCGTGCTCCATGGCCTGCTTAGCAGCAGCCTCGGCAGCCATCTGGGCAGCGAACGGCGTGGACTTACGGGAGCCCTTGAAGCCCACCTGGCCAGCCGACTTCCAGGAAATGACGTTGCCCTGGGGATCGGTGATCGAAACGATCGTGTTGTTGAACGTAGAACGAATGTGAGCCTGGCCCACGGAAATGTTCTTACGGTCCGCGCGCTTCAGACGGGCAGCGCGAACGTTCTTCTTAGCAGTAGCCATCTATCTAGCGCTCCTTATTTCTTCTTCTTAGCACCGATCTGACGCTTCGGGCCCTTGCGGGTACGAGCGTTAGTGTGGGTGCGCTGGCCGCGGACCGGGAGGCCCTTGCGGTGACGAAGGCCGCGGTTGCAGCCGATGTCCATAAGGCGCTTGACGTTCTGGTTGCGCTCACGGCGGAGGTCGCCCTCAACCATGATCTGATTCTTATCGATATAATCGCGGATGGCGTTAACCTCATCCTCGGTGAGGTCCTTAACGCGCGTGTCCACGTTAACGTTGCACTCGACGCAGATCTTCGTCGCAGTGGTGCGGCCGATGCCGTAAATGTAGGTCAGACCGATCTCAACGCGCTTCTCACGCGGGAGGTCGACACCATTAATACGGGCCAACGTAGTCTCCTCTCTTAACCCTGACGCTGCTTATGACGGGGGTTCTCGCAAATGACGAGGACCTTGCCGTGGCGCCTAATGATTTTGCACTTATCGCACATCTTCTTGACCGAAGGACGTACCTTCATCGTTCTTCCTTTCGGTAGCGCTCAAACTACTTCCCTACTATCTACTCGCCCAGCCGCAGGCGTTTAAAACTATGGCTGGTCTTCACACGCAAACCGACCGTAGGTTGAGCTAAGCCTGCAGTCGGAAAAGAGCGTGTATGCGTGCCGCTATTTATAGCGATAGGTGATGCGACCGCGGGTCAGGTCGTACGGGGAAAGCTCCACGACAACCCTGTCACCGGGGAGAATGCGGATGTAATTCATTCGGATCTTGCCAGAAATGTTGCACAGAACCGAATGACCGTTCTCGAGCTCGACCTTAAACATGGCGTTGGGCAGCGGTTCCTTTACCGTACCCTCGAGCTCAATTGCGTCTTCCTTCTTCACAAGCAATCATCTTTCTCTAGAAAACGACAGCGATTGAGTATTCTACAATACGCATGCACGTATCGTAATATCTTCGTAATGGCTCCACATCTAAGTGGAACTTGTTACATTTCTCCGCCCTGCAAGGAACACCAAGCACCCTGGGCATCCGTGGTAAGAATCACCGGGCCGTCATTGGTAATGGCGACGGTGTTCTCGTAGTGCGCGGCGGGCAGGTGGTCGTTGGTCGTAACGATCCAACCATCGGAGCCCGTGCTCACATGATTGGAACCCATCGTAACCATCGGCTCGATGGCGATGACCATACCAGCCTGAAGGCGAACGCCTCTCCCCTTCTTTCCATAATTTGGAACGTTGGGGTCCTCGTGCATCACGCGGCCGATACCATGCCCCACGTAATCGCGAAGCACGCCGTACCCGTGAGACTCGGCGAGAGACTGAACGGCATAGCCGACGTCCCCGATATGGTTACCGGGAACAGCCTGCTCGATAGCAGCCTTAAGGCAATCGCGCGTAACCTCGCACAGGGCCTTGGCCTCGGGCGTGGGCATGCCGACGAAAAACGTCCAGGCGTTATCGCCAACCCAACCGTCAACGACAGCTCCCGTATCGATAGAGATGATATCGCCATCGCGCAGGATCATGTCGGGGTTGGGAATACCGTGAACCACGGCATCGTTAATTGATGCGCAAATGGTTCCGGGGAACCCGCCGTAACCCTTGAAGGCAGGGGTGCCGCCATGCATGCGGATAATCTGCTCGGCAAGCTGATCGAGTTCGAAGGTCGACACGCCGGGGCGAACCATGGCTCCAACGTGGCGGAGCGCCATCTTAGATAGCGCTCCTGCCTTCTTCATCTGCTCAATTTGCGTTGCAGACTTAATCTTGATCATAGACCGAGAGCCTCTTTGACATCCCCGTACACGGTCTCGCGAGCCTGGTCACCGTTGACCGACTTGAGCAGACCCTGGCCACGATAGTAGTCGACGAGCGGGCTCGTGGACTTCTCGTAGACGTCGAGACGGTTCTTGATGGTCTCGGGCTTGTCGTCGTCGCGCTGATACATCTCGCCGCCACACTTGGGGCAGGTAGCATCGGCAGCCGTGCCGGTGTAACCGCAGGCGCGGCAGGTGCGACGCGAAGACAGACGATCGATGATGACGTCGGGGGCCACATCGACCAGAAGGGCGCAGTCGATCTCGCGACCCATAGCGGAGAGCTCGGAATCGAGCGTCACAGCCTGGGCGGTGTTGCGCGGGAAGCCATCGAGGATGAAGCCCTGCTGGGCGTCATCGGCGGCAAGGCGCTCCTTGACAAGGTCGATCACGAGCTGGTCGGGAACGAGCTCGCCAGCGTCCATGTACTTCTTAGCCTGAATACCAAGCTCGGTGCCACCCTTGACGGCAGCACGCAGCAGGTCGCCCGTGGAAATGTGAGCGACGCCAAACTCGGCGACGAGCTCCTGTGCGACGGTGCCCTTACCGGCACCCGGAGCTCCGAGCAATACGAGGTTCATGAGCAATCCTCCTCTAGCCTATTTAAAGAATCCATCGTAATCATACATCTTGATCTGGCCTTCGAGCTTATCGACCGTGTCGAGCACGACGCCGACCATGATGAGGATGGACGTGCCGCCAAACGCCTGGATCAGATGGTTACCCGTGAAGGAGAAGATGATCGAAGGCACGATGGCGATGAGCGCCAAAAAGACAGCGCTGGGAAGCGTGATCTTGTTGAGCGCGTTCTTGATGTAGGCCGCGGTAGCCCTACCCGGACGGACGCCCGGAATAAAGCCGCCCTGCTTCTTAAGGTTGTCGGCCGTGTCATCGGGGTTGAACACCATGGAGGTGTAGAAGTACGCGAAGAACACGATGAGGACAACGTTAAGCACCCAGTTGAGCCAACCGGTCGAAAGCGCAGAGGCAACTGCCTGGATCCAGCCGATGCCGGGGAAGAACACGGCAATCTGGGCCGGGAAGTACAGCAGCGCCGAAGCGAAGATGATCGGCACGACACCCGCGGTGTTGACCTTGATGGGCAGGTAGGTGGTCTGGCCACCCATCATGCGACGGCCCACGACGCGCTTAGCGTAGGAGACCGGAATGCGGCGCTGGCCGCGCTCAAGGAAAACAATCAGCGGGATGACCAGCAGGATGATGGCGCAGATGATCACCATGGTGATGATGCCACCGGCATTGCCCTCGGTGCTGGAGAAGATCGCCTGCGGCAGACCGGCCATGATGTTCGCAAAGATGATCAGCGACATGCCATTGCCGATACCGCGCTGGGTGATGAGCTCACCAATCCACATGATCAGCATGGCGCCCGCGGTGAGCGTGCCGACGATCATGAGGTCGAAGATGATCTCGGGAGCGCCGGCGCCAGTAAAGCTGATGCCGAAGCTCTTAAAGAGGAAGAGGTAACCCACGGAGTTGAGGATTGCCAGAGCCAGGGTGAGGTAACGCGAATACTGCGTGATCTTAGTCTGACCGACCTCGCCCTCGCGGGCAAGCTCATGCAGGGAAGGCACAACGGCCTGGAGCATCTGGAGGATGATCGAGCTGGTGATGTAAGGCATGATGCCCAGGGAGAACACCGACACATAGCTCAACGCGCCACCAGAGAAAAGATTCAGGAGGGCCATAGCACCTGCGGCGACCGAATTGTTATCGGTCGAGAAAAGGCCCAGCATCCCCTGGAAGGGAATGCCGGGCACAGGAACGTGCGCACCAATGCGGTACACGACGAGCATAGCTATGGTAAAAAGAATCTTTTCGCGCAATTCTTTGATGCGGAAAGCATTCTTAAGACCATTTAGCACGGCAGCTCGACCTTTCCGCCGGCGGCCTCGATCTTGGCCTGCGCAGAAGCGCTGACCTTGTCGACCTTGACCGTGAACTTCTTGGTGAGCTCACCATTGCCGAGCACCTTGACGGGCTCGAACTCGCTCTTGGTGATGCGAGCGGCCTTAAGAGCGGCACCGTCGATCACAGCGCCGTCCTCGAACTTGCGCTCGAGACGCTCAACGTTAACGGCGGTGTACTCGATACGACGGGGGTTGCGGAAGCCCGGAAGCTTGGGCAGGCGCATAGCCAGCGGAGTCTGGCCACCCTCGAAGCCGGCACCCTTGGTGCCGCCAGAGCGGGAACCCTGGCCCTTCTGACCGCGGCCAGAAGTGGTGCCGTGACCCGAAGAATTGCCACGGCCGACGCGCTTGCGGTTCTTGGTGGAACCGGGCGCGGGAGTAAGATCGTGAAGCTGCATTTGCTACTCCTCTACAATCTCGACAAGGTGCTTGACCTTGAAGATCATGCCGCGGACGGACTCGTTGTCAGCAATCTCGCGAACCTCGCGGATCCTGTGGAGACCGAGGGCACGGACAGTACGGACCTGGTCCTGCTTGCAACCATTGGTGCTGCGGACCTGCTTGATCTTGATGGTGTCAGCCATGCTTAGTTCTCCTTACCGACGAACATCTCGGAGACCGTCAGGCCACGGCGAGCCGCGACGTCCTCAGGGCTGGAGAGCTCCTTGAGGCCCTCGACGGCAGCCTTGATGATGTTGAGGCCGTTGTCGGTACCGAGGGACTTGGACAGGACGTTCTTGATGCCAGCAAGCTCGAAGAGGGGACGCACAGCGCCGCCGGCGATAACGCCGGTACCCTCGACAGCGGGCTTGATGATGATGCGGCCGGCACCAAAGTGGCCGAGAACCTCGTGCGGGATGGTGCCCTGCTCGGTCACCGGCACGTGGAACATGTTCTTCTTGGCATCGAGAGACGCCTTGGAGATGGCCATGGGCACCTCAGCGGACTTGCCCATGCCAACGCCGACGTTGCCCTTGCCGTCGCCAACGACGACGAGAGCGACGAGGCTCATGCGACGACCACCCTTGACGGTCTTCGACACGCGGTTGATGTAAACGACGCGCTCCTCGAACTCGGAGGCCTCGCGCTGCTGCTTCTGATTACGAGCCATGTGCTACATACCTCCTAGAACTCGAGACCGGCGGCACGAGCACCGTCGGCGAGGGCCTTGACGCGGCCATGGTAGATACGGCCACCACGATCGAAAGCGACCTTGGTGATGCCGGCCTCGATGGCACGCTTGCCAACGAGCTGACCGACCTTCTCCGCAGCCTCCTTGTTCGAGGTGTGGGTGCCCTTGAACTCGGCCTCGAGGGTCGAGGCGGAGACGAGCGTCAGGCTGGAGCCCTTGCTGTCGTCGATGATCTGGGCATAGATGTTGGCGTTGGTACGGGTCACGCGAAGACGCGGACGCTCGGCGGTACCCGAGACCTTGCCGCGAACACGACGCTGACGACGCTTGAGGCCTTCCAGCTTCGCCTTATGCTTGTTCATACGTAAACTCCTAAAAAGGTTGATCTTGCCAGCACCTAACGGGGTGCTGGTCTTATGCGAGTGAGTCGGTTACGACTACTTGGCGGCCTTACCCAGCTTGCGGCGGATGTGCTCGCCAACATAGTGGATACCCTTGCCCTTGTAAGGCTCGGGAGGACGATGGCCGCGGATCTCAGCGGCGATCTGACCGACCTGCTGCTTGTTGATACCCTTGACGTTCACGTGGGTGTTGTCGGGAACCTCGAAGGTGATGCCCTCGGGAGCCTCGACGATCACGGGGTGCGAGAAGCCCAGGGAGAACTCGAGGTTCTTGCCCTTCTGCTGCACGCGGTAGCCGACGCCGGCGAGCTCGAGCTTCTTCTCGAAGCCCTCGGAAACGCCAACAACCATGTTGTGGATGAGGGCGCGGGTGAGGCCGTGGCGGGCACGGGTCTCACGCTCGTCGTCGGGACGGGAAACGGTGAGGACGTTGTCCTCGACGTTGATGGTGAGCTTCTCAAAAACATCGAGCTCGAGCTGGCCCTTGGGGCCCTTGACGACAACGTTGTTGCCGTTGACTGCCACTTCGACTCCGGCGGGAATCTGGACAGGCTTATTACCGATACGAGACACGGTGATCTCCTTTCCTTCTACCTACCGAGCGAATTACCAGACGTAAGCGATGATCTCGCCGCCGACGTTGTGCTTGCGAGCATCGCGGTCGGTCATGACGCCATGGCTGGTGGAAATAATGGCGGTACCAAGGCCACCACGGACGCGGGGCATGTCGGCAACGCCGGTGTACTTACGCAGGCCCGGCTTGGAAATGCGGCGGATGCCGTTGATGACCTTAGCCTTCTTGGGACCATACTTAAGCGTGATGTGCAGAGTCTTCTGGGGAACGGTGTCCTCGACATCGTAGCCCTCGATGTAGCCCTCCTCGTGCAGAACACGAGCGATCTCGACGAGCTTCTTGCTGCTCGGCATGGAGACCGTGGCCTTGTTCACAGAGTTAGCGTTACGGATGCGCGTAAGCATATCTGCGATCGGGTCTGTAAGGTTCATACAGATTCTCCTTCGTTCTTGATGAACACGTGCTCTTGGTTCTTCGCCGCCCTTAACGGCAAAGCCTATTTAGCGCGTTTTCCCTGTTCCAAACTGATGCTTGAAACGCTGGTAGTGACTTACCAGCTGGCCTTCTTAACGCCGGGAAGCTCGCCCTTGAGTGCAAGCTCACGGAAGCAGACACGGCACAGGCCGAACTTGCGGTACACAGAGTGCGGACGGCCGCAGCGCTGGCAGCGCGTGTACTCACGAGTAGAGAACTTCTGCTTGCGATTGCACTTGACGATCATCGATGTCTTAGCCACTTATATCCTCCTCACATAGAGTATTGTTCGCCCCAAGCGCCGCCCCCTTGTGGGAACGGCGCTTATAGGGCAGGTGAACCTATTTCTTGAACGGGAAACCGAAGGCGTCCAGAAGGGCCTTGGCCTCCTCATCGGTGTTGGCGGTAGTCACGAAAGTGATGTCCATACCACGCTGGTGATCGACGGAGTCGAAGTCGATCTCGGGGAAGATGAGCTGCTCGGTGACGCCCATGGAGAAGTTACCACGGCCGTCAAAGCTCTTGGCGGAGATGCCGCGGAAGTCGCGGATACGGGGGATCGCGACGGAGGTCAGACGATCGAAGAACTCCCACATACGGTCGCCACGCAGGGTAACCTTGCAGCCGATCGGCATACCAGCGCGCAGGCGGAAGGTAGCGATGGACTTGCGGGCACGGGTGATCATCGGCTGCTGGCCGGTGATGGCGCGCAGGTCGCGCACGGCACCGTCGATGGCCTTGGAATCGGTAGCGGCCTCGCCGACACCCATGTTCACGACGATCTTCTCAAACTTGGGGATCATCATGACGTTCTCGTACTGGAACTTGTCCTGAAGCTGCTGCTTGACCTCGTTGTTGTACTTGGTCTTCAGACGCGGCACATACTTCTCTTCTGCCATTATTCACTCCTTCTTGGGGTTTTAAGCACGGGGCGTGGCCACGATGGGTTGTCCTCGTGCCTCCTGGCTGCATCCGCGCCGCTCATGGCATTTCGCGGTTTGGACTCGACGCAGCAGGAGCCGACAAAACAATCGGTACTATACGCGCATCGGGAGCGTATTTCCAGAAAAACCTCTTCTGCCTGCACAACTCCACAACTCCCCCGCACATATTGATCCCTAGGGGACGGAGGAAAATGGCAGTTGCGGTGAAATAGGGACTGTTTGACGGCTTAACAAGCTTAAACAGTCCGTATTTCACCGCAACTCATATATGGGACGTTATTTTTGGCGGGGCAGAACCAGGTTGAGGACGATGGCGACAAGTGCGGCGACGGCAATGGAGGATCCGCCAAAGACGGTGTCAACCCATGCGGGGAATCCAGTGCCGGCAAGCGCACCGGCTGTGCGCTCAATGCCCGTGCCAAAGGCGATGGAGAGACCCATGAGCGTAGTGTCGCGCTGAGACAGGCCGTGGCGGGCAAACATGACCACGCCATTCATGCCGATGGTCGCGAACACGCCAATGGTGGCGCCGCCGATAACCGGCTGCGGAATGGACGTGAGCACCGCCGCGCACTTGGGCAGTAGGCCCGCGATGAGCAAGATGGCAGCCGCGAGCGTAAAGACCATACGGTTGACGACCTTGTTCTCGGCGATGATACCCACATTCTGGCCAAAGGTTGCCGTGGGGACGCCGCCCAAAAAGCCCGAAAGCATACCGACGAGGCCATTGGCAATCAATCCGCCCGAGATCTGACTATCGGTCGCGGGGGTATCGAGCGCAGCAGAGGACACGGCGGCAAACTCTCCCATAACCTGCACGGCGTTGACGATGGCGACGACGCCTACCACGGCACATGCTGCCGGATCGAACACCAGACGATGGGCGCCAAGTGCCGGCGGAGCAAACCAGCTGGCGGTCGCGATGGCCGAGAAATCGACCATGCCCAGCACCGCAGCCAAAACAAAGCCCGCGCAGATGCCGGCCAGGATACTGCCCAACTTGAGCGCGCCCTTGCCATAGTTGCCGGCCATAAAGGTGACGACAAACGTCACGAGCGCGACGGCCCAGTTGGTGACGCTGCCAAAATCGGCAGCACTCTCCCCGCCCGCCATAGAAGCCACGGCGACCGGGCACAGAGACAGGCCGATCACAAAGATGACGGTGCCGAGCACCGGGGCCGGAAACAGAAAGCTTACGCGCTTAAACAGCAGGCCGAAAAGCACGACGAGCGCGCCGCCGATAACTTGAGCGCCCAGCACGGCCTCGAAGCCGAGCTCAAGGCCGACCGCCTTGAGTGCCGGCACGAAGGTAAAGCTCGCGCCCATCACGATGGGCAGGCCCGAACCAACGACGCCTTTTATGGGGAACTGTTGAAGGAAAATGTCGAGCGCCGAGAGAACCAGCGATGCCTGAATGACGGCGGCTTCCTCTTGAGGGGTAAAGCCGCAGACCGACGCGATGATGATGGCAGGCGTGACGATGCCCGCGAACGCAGCCAGAACATGCTGCAACGCATGGGGCAATACCTGCACAAACGATACTTTTCCCGTACGCTCGAACAGGGAGTCCCCTGCTGCCGACTCTGCCATTTGCGCCTCCCATACCCCAGGCAGCGGCCCCATGCCGCCCAACGGGCGGACATTATAGGGCATATGGCACAGGTAGCATTTTGACCCGCAATCCTGCATCCCCCGGAGTCAAACAGCAGTTGCGGTGAAATAGGGACTGTTTGACGGCTTAACTGGCTTAAACAGTCCGTATTTCACCGCAACTTATTGATGGGGATGCGATTAGCGCTTGCGGGGGACGAGCTTGGTGCGGCGCAGGTGAATCATCTCGGCGGCGATGGAGATGGCGATCTCCTCGGGATCCTCTGCCTCGATGGCAACGCCGATCGGCAGGTGCAGCCCGTCGATCTGTTCCTGCGTAAAGCCCTCCTGCTCCAGGCGGGCGCGCACAAAGGCCGTCTTGCGACGCGAGCCCAGGCAACCCAGATAGGCCGGCTTGGCGCGCATGGCCTGAATCACCACATCGATATCGGACTTATGACCCGCCGTGGCCACGACCACCAAGTCGCGCGGGCCGATGGGGCACAGCTCGTCCAGGTTCTTGTAGTCGACCAGTCGACGGTCGTAGACTCCGGGCACCCATTCGGGCGTCAGCGTTCCAGGACGGTCATCACACGCCACGACGGCAAAGCCCGCCGCCGTCAGCACACGCGCCGTCGCGGCGCCCACGTGTCCGCAGCCAAAGATGTAGGTCAGGCCCTCGGGGCAGAGCGTCTCGATGTGCGCGGGAGGAATCTCGGAGGCGACGTTGGTGTGGGTGACCTTGCTCCCCTCCTCCACCAGCGAAAGCTCGGGGCAGCCCACAATGGTGCGGCGCGACTCCTCGCCATGGTATTCGGCAACGTCGCTTTCGAGCGCGCTTGCGATAAACGGCTCAAAGCCGATGACGAAGTCGCCGATGCGTCGATACGCCAGTACATCGGCAATCTCCTGGAACAACGGCACCTTGGTTGCATCCAGGTGCAGATAGCACAGGCAAATGGCTCCGCCGCAGATCATGCCGGTATCGGAGTTCTCGCCGCCCATGGTGTAGCGGACCAGACGCGACTGTCCCGCGGCCAGCAGCTCGCGCGCCTCGTTCAGCGCAAAGAGCTCAATCTTGCCGCCGCCGATGGTACCCGCTTGGCTACCGTCGGCAAAGACGGCCATCCAGGCGCCCACGCCGCGCGGCGACGACCCCGCCGTGCCGGCCACGACCACGAGCTCACACGTCTTACCAGCCTTCAGAGCGCCAAGCGCAGCATTCACCACATCGAGCTTTTCCATCGTCGCTTCCTATCCCCTAAAAACGTTGGTGAGCATGGCGAGCGCCTCGAGCACGCCGCCGCCGACCGATGTCGCCTTGTCCGAAATATAGTTGATGTAGCTGGCGTCGCCGCGTGGGTCGACATCGGCGCACTTAAAGCCCTCGGTGACGTGGACGCCATCTGCCAAAAGGCCGCGCAAGCAGCCGTCAATCGTCGTGAACATGGGCGTATTGCCCGCATATCCAATGCACTCGCCGGCACTCACGATATCGCCGATCGCGCGGTCGGACCTAAACACACCGGCGGCGGGGCTGTGGATTACACGCTCCTTGCCGTATCCGGCGATGACACCCGGCACGCCCGTATTGGGCTGGGGCGAGCCCTGGGTAATCACGCGGCCCAAAAAATGCCCGCGCATAGTCTCGACCACGGCATCGCAATCGACCGGCGCGGTAAAGCCCGGCCCCACGGCGATGACGGCAGGCGCCATATCGCGCGTGGTGCCCAAGTTGCGCTTGGCCAGAATCGCGTCGACCACGGCAGCGGGCTTAAGCTCGCCGAGCATCTGTGCCTGGGGGTCCACCACCACGGCGACATCCCCCTCCTCGGTAATCTCAAGCGCCTCGGCCGGCGTCTGCGCCAACCGGGCGCGAATGCCCTCGACCTCGACCTCGCCCAAGCGAATGGCCTCGCAAAAACTGATCGTGCGACGGATGCACGTGGGGACCGCGATATCGGCCATGACGACCGACACGCCGGCGCGCACCAGACGAGCAGCCACGCCCGTGGCGATATCGCCTGCGCCGCGAACATAAACGAGCATTCCCGGGGCACCTCCCTGTGCTACGGTTTGAGCAGAGCAAAAGCGGTTCTGCCGCTACGCTAATGATTAATTCTTATCACAGCATTATACGGCGGTGAACAGATGGAAACGATTAACGGCGGCCTTGCCTCCGCGCCCAAGATCGAGCCGGGCATTACCGCAATTATCGGCAGCGGTGGCAAGTCGACCCTGCTAAAGACGCTCGGCCTTGAGCTTATGCGTGTCGGCGGCCGCGTGCTCCTCTGCACCACCACGCACATGTTTCCCGTCGCCGGCGTGCCATGGGACGGGTCGAGCCGTCGCCTGGACGCCGCGCCCTGGAAGCCAGGTGCCCTACACACCCCAGGCTGCACCTGCAAGGTATGCGCAGGCCTTGCGCGGGGAAGCATCTGCCAAGCCGGTGTCTTGGACCCCCAGACGGGCAAGTTCTCCTCCCCTGCCGAGCCGCTCGACCAGCTGGCGCAGCGCTTTGACTACGTCCTGGCCGAGGCAGACGGCAGCAAGCGGCTCCCGCTCAAGGCCCACGCCGCCTGGGAGCCGGTAATTCCCTCTGGCACAGCCGACATCGCCTGGATCGTCGGCGCCTCGGGATTCGGCAAGCCCATCAGCGAGGCTGTCCACCGCCCCGAGCTCTTTTGCGAGCGCTGCGGCTGCGAGCCCACCGACGTTGCCACGCCCGAGCGCGTCGCCCAAGTGCTCAATGCCGAGATGCAGGCGCTGGAACTCAACAATGCCCGCATCATGCTCAACCAAGTCGACACGCTTGCCGACCCAACGATGGCAGATCGCTTCGAGGCAGCTCTCGACCGCCCCGTCGTCGCCAGCAGCCTCAAGTAGCCGGCGCCACCCTGGCGTCCTTTCTGCTAGCGAGGCGCGTAGCAGGCCGCGATATGCTCCGAGACGCGGCGCTGGCCCTTGGCGGTGTCGACATCCCACAACTCGTAGGCACGTGCCTCGACCAACTGGACATCGGCGCGGCCGCGCAGCAGCGACGATCCGCCATCCTTGCCCTTAAGACCCATAAGGTCGGGAAAGAGACTCGCAGGGAACAGCACCGGCGAGGCGGGTTCACCGTTTAGGGCAAGACGCACGGGCGCAACGCCGCCGTTGGCCTTAAAAGCACCGGCGAGTGCTTCAAAGGAATCCGAACTCACGAGCGGCTGGTCGCCCGGCAAAAAGAGGCAGCCCTTCCAGCCGCGATCGGCTCCCCAGGTAAGACCGGCGCGCACACTCTCGCTCCTGAGCGCGCCATCGTGCAGCGCGCACGCGCAGCGCAGCTCACGGCAAATCTCGGCAACTTGGGGCCAGCGCGTCGTAACAACAACGTCAAATCCTTTGGGCACCGACTCAATCGTCCGCTGAATCAGCGGCTTTCCGCAGATATCAGCAAACATCTTGTTAGATCCAAACCGCTTGCCCTCGCCCGAAGCCATAATGGCGCATCCAAGTTTCATGTCGATACCTCCCCTGAAGCCATCGTACCCATAACTCGCGCCGCGGGTGCATAAAGATGGTGTCCTGGCCGTTGGCGGCCTTATAACGCAGCGACGCTTTCGTTATTTGCGACCATGTGGCATTTGTGGCACAGTGAGCCCAAACTTATTTTTAGGAAGGCACCCATGACCCCCGCACAGATTGAGTTTTACAAGCGTCTTGCGCACAGCCTGGCGCTACAGTTTGGCCCCAGCTGCGAAATCGTCGTCCACGATCTGGAGACCGAGGACATGGACCACTCTATCGTGGCGATTGAAAACGGCCACGTCAGCGGACGCAAACTGGGCGACGGCCCCAGCCATATCGCGCTCGAGTCCATGCACGAGGATGCCGCCGAGGTCCACGACCGCGCGCCGTATCTCACCAAGACTGCCGATGGCAAGCTGCTCAAATCGTCGACCATCTTCATTCGCGACGACGCCGGCAACCCCGTTGGCATTATGGGCATCAACTTTGACATCACGCTCATGAAGGCATTTGAGCGTTCGCTCGATGCGCTCACCGGCACGGGCGACAAGGGATACACCGAGCCCGAGCCCATCACCAAAAACATCGGCGACCTGCTCGAAGATCTGCTGCGCGAGTGCGAGCAGTACGTGGGCAAGCCTGCGGCCCTCATGACCAAGGACGAGCGCATTCGCGCTATCGGATACCTCGACCGCCGCGGCGCCTTCCTTATCTCCAAATCGAGCGAGCGCGCCTGCGAGTTCTTTGGCATCTCCAAGTACAGCTTCTACAGCTACCTCAACGAGGCCAAGGCAGAGGCTGACGACAAGTAAACGACCCGCCTGAACCATCCTCCCCTTAGTACGAGTTCTTGAATGCGCGAATCCGGGCATCGGTGACAAGGCAAGTTCCATATAATCGAAGGGCTAGACAGTTCGAAAGGATGGGACAAGATGAGGCCGAGCAACGCATCGCGCAGCAGCCACGGAGGCACCGCGCCTACCGCCAGGCATGCGAAAAACGCGTTTGACGAGGGCGAAGACGATCTGTTTGCGTTGAGCCTCGACGACGTGATGAGCGACCGACCTTGGACCGCCGATGAACTCATGGGCGGCAAAACCCCTTCGGCAGGCGATCCTACCGAGACGGCATCGTTTATCGCCGCGGCACAGCACAATGCGCCCGAACCGCCCGTTGCGGATCTCGACGACTTTGCAACCCGCCAGTTTGCCTTCGATTCCTGGGCGGCGGCAGATCTGGACGAGACCTCGGGCGGCATGCCGGCGCTCGACATTCCGGTAAACCCCCTGTTTGCGGCTGCCGAAGAACGCGACTCCGCATACGACAACACCGCAGCATACGCCAACCGCCCGAGCGAACAGCCTCGCGCCGGCCGCATCGAAACCGAGGATTACGGCCAAACGTCGAGCAGCTATTCTCGCGACCCGTTTGCCGCCACGCCCGCTCCCGATTACAACCAAGCGAGCGTAAAGGCAGCCTCGGCATCGTCGTATACCCACGGCACCGACGATGAGCGCTTTGCCGACTACTACACCGAGGAAGAGCCACCGCACTTCTCCGAGTTTCCTCAAGCGGCAAAGATGGTCTTTATCGCGATTATCGTGGCCTTACTCGGCGTGATCGCGTTTGAGGGATTCCAGCTGTTCCGTGGCCCCACCGCGTCCGAATCGGCAACGCAGCAAAAAGAGGACGACAACCAGTACCTGGACATCAACACCCTCAAGGGCGACCCCAACGACGGAGACGAGTAGCGAAGGTTAAAGGAGGGCTGGAAGAGCCGGCAACGCGTTACGGCTCCAAGAGGCCCGCCATAAAGATGGGCAGATACAACACCTCTCCATCGCGGTGCAGGTTGCACTCAGCAAGCACCAGAGCACGGTCGATTCCGTAACCCTTCGTCACGAGCGCGTTGTCGAGCGCCGCATGGGACCTAAAGCTCTTGCCCGACTTGACCTCGATGGCAAGAACCTCCCCATCGAGCGTCTCCTCCACAAAATCGAGCTCGCCGACCTTTTTAGACGTAAAGTAGCGCAATCTGAATCCGTGGGCTTTGAGCTCTTGCGCGACAAAGCCCTCGAATGCCGCCCCCATATTCATGCCAAAGGGGCCTTCTGCCTCTCCATCAAATACCCCTCGGGCAACCTTCTTGGAATACGACGACATGAGCATTCCGGTGTCCAAGTAAAACAGCTTAAACAGATTTCGCTGCTCCCCCATTAAAAGAGGCGCTACCGGAGCTGTCACGTTATACACGGGAAGCGCAACGCCCGCCTCCGAGAGCCAAAGAAAATGGTCTGTCACCTGCGAAAAACGCTTAACACCGCTTATCGATGACAGCTTGAATCGCTTGTTTTTAGAACCCGCTTCGCTGGGAATCAAATCATAGATATCGCGAATAACCAGGCGCAGCTCGGGCGGAGCGTACTTTGCGATGTCATCGCGATACAGGGCGTGAAGATCGCGGTGGATGTTTCGAACCTCGTCGACATTGCGCGTCGCCAAGAAGGAATTGACCGCGTCGGGCATGCCTCCCACCACCACATACTGATGGAACAGATCGAGCAAGCGGTCATACAGGAAGCCAGGGAGCTCCCCCTCATCCTTTAGACAGCCCCTGAGCATGTCAAACACGCTGGCACCAACGCCATTTGCCCAGCAAAACTCCTCAAAGTCGAGCGGGTACATCTGGACCTGCTCGACATACCCCACCGGCAGTGAGTCGATACCCTCGAGCTCAACGCCAAGGAGCGATCCGGTAAGGATGTATCGAAAGTCGCCGCGCTGGACCAGATATTTGATAAACGTCACCACGTTAGGGCATCGCTGCACCTCGTCGATAACCACGACGGTTTTGTTGGCAACCATCGGCTGCGTCGCAGCGATAGACATGCGCATAAGAAGGTCGTCCGCGCTTTTTGCCGCCAAAAATGAATCGCGCACGGACGCGTCGGCGATAAGGTCGAACGTCACGACGTTTTCGAACGATTCACGTGCGAACGCGTTGACCAGATATGACTTTCCTACCTGTCGAGCGCCCTTGACCAAAAGGGCCTTGTTAGGCGACGAGGCAAGCCAAGATTCAAATTGTGCTTTCGCTTTTCTCTCCAGCATAAGCGCACCCCTTATTACGTGCTGTTTTAGCACTAGGATACACTTTTCCGTGATTGTTAGGTGCTCATTTCGACACTTTTCCGTAATTTGGGCGGCTCGAATTTGACACTTTTCCGTACTTTCATACAGCTGATTTCGACACTTTTCCGGATGTTTGCCGAATAATTGCCGCGTAATCAAGCGCCGTCTGCACATCATTTCGCAGGCGGTGCTTGATTTTTGTCCGCGCGCGCTGATAGACTCCATCGTGCCCGCAAGGAGCGGGCGCGTTTTATCCAGAGTCGGGGTAGAGAGTTGGCTCCACGATCCCGACGCCAACCGGCCAAGAGGCACGGTGGCCCTGCCAACATCGATGAAAGGAGTCCGTATGGACAATTTCTCCGAGCGCAGTGAGCGCAATTTCCACAACCTGGCAGCCAAGCAAAAACGAATGCATCTTCTGGACGAGCCGAGCGGCTATGCCTCGGCTTTGGTCAAGAACAGTCTCTCCCACCAGATGCGCTTTTCCGTGCAGGTGCTCGAGGAAGAGCTCTGCGCCGCCGGCGACCCGCACGTGCTGCAGATCAAGCTGCTCGGAGACAACTCGCGCGAGCCGTCCAGCTGGAAGCTCTTTGCCGACGGCGTGTGCGTTGCGGACGGATCGGGCGCCTTTGCCCGCGAGTGCTTCTGCGAGGGAGCCGAGGTGTTCCTGGACCTGTGCCGCGACTCCGTCGAGGCTGCCGAGCTGCGCCAGTGGAGCCAAAGGGAGTACGAGCTGCTGAGTGCGGCCCGCGGGATTGCGAGGGTGTAGGTAGACGCAGGCGGCGCCATGGTAACGTGCGGCCGTTGCGCGCCGCCACTTAAGCCCCGTGATATCAAATGTCAGTTAAGTTCATTTGCGCGGCAGAGCACTTTATTTAGCGCCCGTTGAATAGCCGGCCATACCACATCCTGCCCCATCATTTCGAGTAGCGGAATGATGGGGCAGTCTTATTCTCTGCCAGCGCTCTTACTCCCCAAACCTATAGTCGTTGATATCCAACGTAGAGCAGTTCTCGCTTATTGCTCGGACTGTTTGCACGGGGATTCCGTCTTCGACATGAGCGGAGACACTAAACGAAAGCTGTACATCGGCACCGCCCAGCATGTTTAGTTGGCTCACCACTTCGTCCATGATGGTCTGAATGTTGCGATTGACACGAGTGTTGTCGAGCTTTGCCGTCATATGGAAGGATGTCTTTTGCCTCGCGGGCTGCACCACCACTGGCGTCGTGTCGACAACCGTAGTCCTGCCAGTTCCGTCCGTCACCGTCTCGCTCGTCGTAGGACCAAACGCAATTCCATGCCCGCCGCCATCGGAGCTCTGCTCAGCCTCCGCAGCCGCAGCGCGAGCAGCAGCCTCTTCCTCTTCAATCTGCCTTGTTGCTACGGCCGGTTTTACCAGCAGGTCACTCTCGTTGATAAACGTCTTCTGCTCACCAAACGTCAGCTCCATATAGCGATCGTCCGAGAAGCCAGCAGCAAGGCCAAAGTATTCCTTTGAGCCCAGGCCCCTTTGAATCGCGTCCTCGAGCACGCCATAGCACGACAGCCTGGGAAGATAGCAATAAGAGCACAGGAACTCCCACAGACGCTTAATCTGGATGTGGTCCGCGTCCTTCCAGAGCACTCGATCGAGCTCCATCTTAAGCAGGGCGGGTGCCCAGGTCTTGATGGCCGCCTCATCGGAAACAAGCTTGCGCGCCATCTTGGCAACGATATTTTCGCCGCCGCCCTCAACGTGTTCTGCTTCCCAAACGATATCCATCGAGTTGCTGAAAAGGTCAACACGCGGATAAATAAGCCAACTATAGGCCTCCTGGATCTTTATCTCGAGCGATTCATCGGCACGTCTCACACTCTGGTCAGTCTCGCGCGTCTGTGCCACATCAAGGTTCAGCGACTCGCGATCTTTCTTGATGGAATCCCAAGCAAGGTATTGTTTCGCCTCACTTAGGAGTTGTGCATAGTAAGATGCGTCCGCAGCGGCGAACACAACCATATTCTTGTACGTACGCGGAGACGTACCGCGATTTGAGAGTATCTCCGATGCCAAGGTGAGTGCCGCGGAATCAGCCGTTTTTCCACGGTGATTGGCAGACGGCGTCAGCACCACCAGGCGCAGCGTCTGGTCATCCGGAACGTCAAGCGAGCTTGCGGGACATACATGAATGCCTGAGAAAGGATCAACCTTGCGCAGCCTCTTTAGGCGACTCTCGACTTCATAGAGCGCTTCGGAGTCCTTGACTTGCTGGGCGCGGTCATCGGCAACCTTGCGCAACGTGGGGCGCGTATCGTACCAAAAACGGTTTCCGTTGACGTCGCTATACAGGAAAGACGAAGATGTCTGCAGCGTGCCCAGGGCATCGTTGAATACGGAGATGTTCTCGCCAGGCTGAACCGTGCCCAAGCGAATATGCGCGCGCTCGATACCGCGGACGGATTGGCCGCCCACGTCGGGAGCACTGCCGAGCATGATGGTACGCGCGACGCGACGCGAAGCCAAAAGATTGCCGTAACGAGTGTTGTTGCCGTCATTGCGATACGGAACGGACTGCTTGCCGTCGATCTCGGAATCAACAACTGCATTCCAGTTGTCATCAAGATAGCGTGTGAGCTCATCGCGCACGCCAGGCACATCGAGGGGGAACGACCCCGGCATAATCATCGGCGAAGGATCCTGGTTCATCCACAGCTCGTGGATAACCGACGCCATTAAGCGCAACACGCCACGGGTACGTTGAAACTTTTCGAGCGTTGCCCAGTCCTCGTAGAGACGATCGAACACTTCAGGGTGAATCGGATAGCAGGAAACCATGCGATCGCGATATTCAAGCTCGCGCGACTCCACCGGGAAGTCCGCAGTTTTTTCGTTGTACATCTTGCTAAATGTCGCGCACACTTCATCGCGAGCGGCATCATCCTTGCAGTCAAGGAAAAGCCTGCGGCGCACAACCTCGAATCCTTCGTTTGCCGCCACGGGCTTCCAGATAGCTTCCATGCGCCCAAAGGTATGCTCAATCTGCTCCAAAGCTCGCTGGCCCGCCTCGCCACCGATCTCGTTGTCAGATTCGGGAATAGAGGCTACGACCAGGCTGCGCTTCGAAGCGCGTGCTGCCTCGGTGAGCTCCTGAATAAAGGTGATGAAGTTGTCGAAGCTGCCGGCGTTAAGTCCATCGACGCCATAAATCTTCTTGGCATAGGCAACGAGCTCGTCCATAAGGACAAGACAGCAGCCGCAATCGTCGAATAATTCAGTCAGAGCAGCAGATCCCGGCGAGACGCCCTTCTTGTCGGCGTCTTTAACATAATCATAGAGCTCGGGCCTGCCAGCGGATTCTGCAAGCTGGTATGCCATATGACCCCAAAGCGTGTTGACCATGATGCCGGGCATAGTAGCCGGGCGCATGGCTTTTGCCGGATTGATAGAGGTGCCCACGAGCACAGCAACATGCACCTCGGGGACTTCGGCAACGCCCGCCTCCTCGAGCACGGAAGCGATATTAGCGATTTGCCCCAAACGCGAACGGCTGCGCATCATATGGTAAAGCGCAAGCATGCTGTGCGTCTTGCCGCCGCCGAAGGCCGTCTTGAGCTGGATGACGGGCTCGCCGTCGAGGCCGCTCACGCGGCGCAGTGACTGCACGAGCAGGCCCTTCATGCCTTCGGTCACATACGTTCGATTGAAGAATTCGACCGGGTCGCGGTACTCCAGCTCGCCCTTGCCGCGCGCCACCTGGGCAAGGTCGGCAGCAAACTCGGCATTCCTATAGCGCCCCTCAGCAACATCCATATGGGGTTCCATGACATCGCGCCAACTGGGCAGGCCACGCACGGCCTTGGTTTGCTCGAGTGATTTCCTACGAGGTGCCGGGGCATCCACGCCAGCATCAACATTTGTTGTCACTGCCGTCGAGCCGTCGGCGCTGCCATAGCGAACCTCGCGAAGCATTGCGTTGAGTTGCGCCGTGGTATCCTGATCAATCTGCTCAGCCAAACGACTCATGGTATCGAGCGCACGCCATGCGTCGCTGTCCGAGATACCTCCCATACCGCGATGCGCAACCTTGTTGCGAACGCCCTTGAGCTCCATGACGTAGTTCTTGCAATCCTGAGGCAACCTAAGGCGAAACACATCGCGCCAGTTGATGTCAATGAGCAGCAAGCACAGGGCAATATCGAGCGAGTCGGCAAGAGTGGCATAGTCACCCGATGCTGGCAGGTTGCGCTTTTGGTCGTCGTAGAGCTTGTTGAGCACACCGACCTGCCAAAAATCATTGCCGTATGCCTGGGTAAGCTCGCGCATCACATAAGGATCAAGGGCCTCGAGCAAAAGGTCAAAGCCCTTATTGAGAAGATCGCAGTTATTAGCGTTGTTCTCCATGTTTTATCTCCTTAGGGCCTAATCGAATAGTGAGTCTTGCATAGGTCGCTCAACAGCAAGCTGCGCCGCCTTTGACTGGATCTCGGGCCATGCCGTTACGAGCGAGTTGTACGCGAAGGCCTCCTGCTGCCAGTTGCGCTTGTCCGCAATGGTAAAGAGGCGATACGCAAGCGCCTTGGCACCATCCGCACGACCGCCGAGCGTTTGGCTAACGATCTTGGCACAAGCCGCAACACCGCCCTCCTCGAGCGCATGCGTAAGCTGCTGGGTCGTAAGCCAAGTAGGCGCCTTAAAGTCAACGCGCTCCGACACCTCGCTACGGTCGAGCAAGTGCACATTTCCCTTAACGGAAGCAAGGAGGCCTTGGGCTGCCAGCCCTTCGATGGAAACGTTCTTAGCGCGAGCAAGCACGTCGGCTTCTCCGAACTTAATGGTGTCAAAGGCTTTCTGCGTATAAAGATCGACGCAGAAGCGGCTCTCGCGATCGAGCTCGCCATCCTGGTCGCTAAAGTACGCATCGACCTCTTGGTTGATAAGCTGCAACGCCGCACGCACCGTCATGGGGCTACCGTCGGCCTCGAGCACTTGGCTGTAGCGCGAATACACGCCGATACCAGGTCCGATAGCCGACTGCGCAAGGTCAACAGGTGCGATATTCGAAGAACGAAGTTTATCGAGCGCAGGTCCCAGCTCACGCTTGAGCGCCATCACGAAGTCGCGGCGCGTTCCCATGGGCGCGCCCTCGGGGCGCTTTCGGCACACGAGCACGATGGAGGATGCGAGGGCATTTGCGCCGTTGCCGATAGTACGGCCCGGTTTTTCAGTTCGCATCGGCCATGTGCCGTTAATGGAAAAGCCCGCACGAATGATGGCGGAGAGCATCGTCTCCCAGCCGGTCGACGCCGTGGACTCCACGTCGTTAGAGGTCTCGGTCTCGCTCTGCTTGAAGGCGTAGTAGATGGTCACGGGTACGTCATCGCGGGCGTACTTGTTCACCTGTTTGAAGGTGCTGAACATGCCTTCCTCGAAGAACTCACGCGCGCCTTCCTTGCCGCGGTCCTCGCGGTAGGGTGTGGCCACGAGCTCCTCGTGCTTGGGTACGAGCATGGTGCTGAAGAGCTTGGGGGACGTACTGCGAAGCGACTGGCGAAGCCAAACGTAGAAGAAGTCCGAGAGGTCCGCGTAGCCGATGTTGTCGTAGTAGGGAGGATCCGTCGACACGAGGATGCCACGCATGTCATTGTCGCTTTGGGCGTCAAATTGCCTGGCAATACCCGATTTCGCCTTCATTGGGAGCTGCCTAAGAACTTTCGTAACCCAATCAAGCATATTGATCATTGAGCCAGAAGAGGAACATAGTGGGTTGTTTTCAGCATAATCCCATGTCATAGGAATTGCTTGGCGCCCAAATACATTTCTAGTTTGATCGCGGCCGGCATTCCATGAGCAGATGGACGAGTGATAATCCGTCAGCTTGTCGACGACAAACGCAAGGTATACGCCGACGGCCTCGCCATAGGCACGGGCACCGGTGCCACCTTCGTCGAGGCCGACGCCGTCATCGGGCAGCCCGGCAGCAATGGCATCCGCCTCGGCCTTTTTCTGCGCCTCGCCGACGAGCGCCGAAAACGTCGTCAGCGCCGTCAGCTGTCGGTTGGTAAAGAGCTTCCAGAACTCGTCTAGGCCGTAGACGTTCGTGTTCAGATGCCCCGGGTAATAAGCGAGCTTGCCCTGGGGATAGTCATCGGGCATCGGAACGTCGGCGGCAGCTATCTGCACCTCGTCCGGCGCGATGTAGATTCTGCCGCGTTGCCCTTCGGCGACGATAGCCATGAGCTTGGCACCCATGCGTCCCTCGCGCGACTCTTCGCGTATATGGTCGAAAGCGATAGGTGCCCCGCAGTGCACGCAGGTCGCGCCGCGGCGGTTCACCGTGCCGTCCTGCGTCGCCTTGCCAGGCGCGACCTCGAAGCGCACCTCGCCGCCCTCGCAGACGGGCTCGGCGTGCCACTCCTTACCCTTCTTTTTGGAGAGGTCAAACGAGCGCACAAGGATCGCCTCGTGTCCGCAAGCGGGGTTGGGGCACTTGACGGTACGCGCCCACAGCCACGCAATGACGGTAGCCTCGCCGTCGCCCTGCTCGGCAGGCACCCGCACTTTGGGGTACATATGCCCGATGCGCTGGGCGGCCTCCTCCTTCATCCAGGTGCCATAGTACTTAACGTCGGCAGCTAGACCGGCATTGCCACTCCAGCCTCCATTGGTCAGCTTGCCACGGGCCTCGGGGTTAACGGCGGGCTTGTCCGCGAACAGCGGCGGAATCTCAATCATTGCCTTATTGATGGTAACAGCGACCGGGTTGAGGTCCTGCGCGAAGGCCTTAAGACCCAAACGCTGGGCTTCCAGCGGAATGGCGCCTCCGCCTGCAAAAGGATCCAACAGGGGCGGCAAGTCGTCGCCCATCGACCTTTTAATCTCAGCCTTGGCGGCATTAAGCACACGATCGTTATTGGAGTTTTCCCACACCACGAGCTCGCGCAGGATGCCGAACAGGCGCTCGCGCTCGACAGCCTGCTCCTCCACGGTGGGGAACTCCTCGGGATGCGCCGACGGGTCGTCCACCAGCGACGACCAGATAACCGCGCGCGCCGCGGCCAGCGGGCGGCGGGCCCACCAGAGATGCAGCGTCGAGGGATGCCCATGGCGGATGGACTTCTCGCGTGCAGACGCCGCATTGATATCGTCGAGCGGCAGAGCCACCTCGATGAGCTTCTTCTTTACTGCCATGTCTGCTCCCTCTCTAGTATCACGTCGCCCGCTTCCTTGAGGCGCGCGATGTCGTAGTTCGTGCTTGCCGCGGCATAATCCGGCGGACTTGTAAATGGATGTGCGATGTAAGAAGTTCGGGTCGTGTTTCCATCGACCTCGACCAGTGCGAGCACAAAAGCATCTGGCCTGTTGAGCGCACACATCACTTCGTTGTGCGAGACGGTGACCGTAGTGGCGCCCGCGGCGCGACCCTTGACCTCAATCATTCGCAACGCCGGCCCCTTAGCATGAAGCTCGTCGGGCACCACGGATTCGATGTCGTAGCCGCAGTTATCTGCGCTTCGATCCCGCGGCGTAAAACCCAGCTCCCGCTCGATGGCCATGACGGCACGCATGCCGGCAAGCTCTACCTCGCGCCTGCCTGCCGCACTGGATTCGGTGGTAGCATGCGAGTCGTGGGGCAGCATGCCAACTGGAATCACAAGCGCGCCGCCCAGCACCCTCGGAGTCGCGGGAGTGATGGTCTTTTCGCGCTGCAGCTCCGCCAAGCGCATTTGTCTGCGGTCGCGCAGATCGTCGGCGCGACGACGAGCATTCAGAGAGCTCAGGCGTGTCTTCTTGCCTTGCTTTTCTTTCTCCTCCAGCTCCCACGCGCGACCATCCCAATAATTGGCCTCTTCGGTAAGACGCGCGTCAACGGCTCGCTCGATCTTCTCGACCTGCGGAATACGACGATTGCGTACCTCTTTGAGGCTCACCGGGAGAATCTCGCGAATGGCGAAATCCATGGCAAGCGCGTCAATGTCGCCGGTAAGCCACTCCTGCTCAGAAGCGATAGTGTGCGCGGCAGATGCCTCGGACGGACGAGGACCGCGATAGTCCAAATAGGGCGCATAGCCCGCATCACGAGCTTCGCCCGCAGCGTCAACCTCAACGAACCTAAACTCTTTGGATACCGTACGCTTGGTGCCGTCGGCCAGCGTCGTGTCGTCCTGGACGGAGTTCTCGATATAGAGCAAGAGTCTCGGCTTGTCCCCAAAATCTCTATCGTCCACGAGCACACAGCCCCGCTTAAGCGCCGAACCCATTTGGCCAATCAGTACTTTCACCGTTGCATCCAAAAGCGGTTCACCGGGGCATACCAACTCCGCGGGAACGAGCCCGGGGCCCTCTTTAGATTCTTTGTCAAAGCAAATACGCTCATAGGAGACAAGCACGTGGCCGCATTCGCCGTCCATGCTCATCGAGCGAACCGAGAACGGCACCTCAAGCACCTCGAACCTGCCAGGCTCGCGAGATGCCACGCGTCCTCTCAAGCGCTTCATTGCCGCCATGAAAAATGCCTGGATAAAGTGCGGCTCGAGCTTGCGCGCCTCCATGCGTTCCATGTCCTCGCGAATAGCGCTTACGCCGCGAGCGTCCATGACGTCATCGGTAAGCGCATACTCTTTGAGAAGCCGTTTAATGGAGCTCGTATCGAGCGATGCATCGACTACCTGGTTGAGCCGCGCCCGTACCTCGGGGTCATCGCCATAGCGAATCGCATCGAGGAGCAAGTCACGGAGCGTCTTGCCTTCAAAGGTAACCCTGCCCAAGATATCGAAAACCTTGCCGCCCAGCGCGGCACGTTCCACCTCGAGCTTGCTGAACAGGCGTTGGAATACTTCTCCCTCGCGCGTCTGCGTGGAGACAAGGTTCCACAGATGACATACTTCGGTCTGACCGATGCGGTGAATACGACCGAAGCGCTGCTCGAGTCGATTGGGATTCCACGGCAGGTCGTAGTTGATCATAAGGTGCGCGCGTTGCAGGTTAATGCCCTCGCCGGCGGCATCCGTAGCGACAAGGATGCGCGAGTTCGCATCCTGCTTAAACATTTCCTCGGCACGATGGCGCTCGTCGCGCGTCATACCGCCCTTAATGGTAAGCACGGCAGAACGGTCACCCAGGAGGGAGCCAATCTTCTCTGCGAGGTAGTTCAGCGTGTCCTTGTGCTCGGTAAAGATGATGAGCTTCTCACGTCGACCGTCCACGCCAAACATATTGGAATCGTCTTGCAACAGTCGCGAAAGCTCCTCCCACTTACGGTCCTCGCCACTAATGCGAACATCGTTTGCCTTGCGCTCGAGCGTGCGTAAAATCGCGATCTCAGTATCGAGCTCAGCCGCAGTCGCCGCCGCAGAAGCGGTGTCTACGACGTCATCTTCCATTTGCTCGTACTCTTCGGAGTCGTAATCGTCCTCGTCAAAATCTCTGGCATCGATGCCCCATTTATCTGTATAGGCGACCTTGCCGCTCGCAACGCTTTTTGCCTCGGCGAGCTTGGACTCAAGCCGTATGCGACGACGCCGAAGCGACTGGAAGATGGCCTCGGGACTCGACGCAAGACGACGCTGCAAGATAGTCAAAGCAAAGCCGACGCTGTTCTTATGCTTGCCACCCAAGCGCTCCGCACGGTTAAACTCCTCGGTGACGTAATGAGTCACCGAGTCATAGAGCTCCTGCTCGGCAGGAGATAGGTCGTATTCGACTGTGTAGGCGCAGCGTTCGGGGAATAGCGGGCGCCCATCGAACTTGAGCAGCTCCTCTTTCACAAGACGACGCATAACATCGGAAACATCGCAGTCAAGCGAAGCGGCGGGCGGAAGGCCCTGAGCCTGGCCGGCAGTGGAGCGCGCCGCAGGATTCTTAACGCGGTTGCCTCCCGCAAACCGGTCCTTGTCCACGAGCGCCATAAAGTAGCGGAAGTCAGCCGGCTTACCGTTGTGGGGCGTAGCCGTCAGAAGCAACAAGTTTTCGGTTGTGTCACCCAAGAGCTGACCGAGCTTATAGCGTTTGGTCGGCTTGAACTCGCCGCCAAAGTTTGTCGCGCTCATCTTGTGGGCCTCGTCGCATACAACGAGATCCCACGAAGTTGCCCTTAGCTTCTTTTGGATCTCGTCGTTGCGAGCCAGCTTATCTAGGCGGCCGATACAAAAATCGACCTCATCGAAGGGGTTTCCGGTGGCAGAAGACTCCAGAACATCATTTGTAAGCAAGCGGAATCTGAGCCCAAACTTTTGCCATAGCTCATCTTGCCACTGTTCCACAAGATTACCGGGGGCCACGATAAGGCAACGCCTAAGATCGCCGCGAGCAATCATTTCTTTTATTAGGAGGCCTGTCATGATGGTCTTGCCTGCACCGGGGTCGTCCGCCAGCACATAACGCAGCGGCAAGCGCGGCAGCATTTCCTTGTAGACGGCCGAGATCTGGTGCGGCAGCGGCTCGATAGACGACGTACGAATAGCCAGATAGGGATCGAACAGATGAGCCAAGCCTATGCGATACGCTTCGGACACGAGTCGCAGGTCATCGGGGTCGGCATCGAACGCCCAGGCGCTGGACTTCTCGATGATGTATTTATCCTCGTCTGTATCGAAGAGAGGTCGGTCACCCAGTACGCCCTGGTCCGTCTTGTAGATTACGTTTAAGATGGAATCGCCATGCCATTCGACAGCCTTAATGGTCACGGGCGAATCCCCCACGATACCGCGAACGCGCGTACCGGGCGTTATCTCTGCTAGCTTTGCCATCACGCGCCCCGCTTTACGAGAAGCGAAAATGCGTGTCGCAAGATAACGCTAGGATTGTCTATCGAAGGAAGACACTCTCTGGCGAGCACCCCCCCCCCGAAGAGTTTTCGTCTGAATGGCCACGAAAAATCTCCTGGGTTTTATTGATACCGGGGTGAAGGACGATTCACCCTTGTTACAGCTTTATCTATTGTCTTTCAATCAGCTTGCCGTGTCATGGGGTTTTCTGCAAAAGGAATCGTTTTTACCTCGCGCGGTTTGTTGTTCAACAATGCTGCGAATAGCGTGAATGCCTTGTGATCACTCCCGCGTCACCAGCGCCCATTAGCACGCTTACAGACGCTTTGGCACCTAATGCCCGTTGTTCGATGCGCGCCCTTTACTCAAACGCCTACACTTGAGCATTACAGGTCAATTACGCCACCAGGCAAGCGAGGCTAACATGCGGTCCGAAAACGAACAGATTCATTACCGAGCAAAGTTCAGGCTTTCGCCCTATTCGACCACCACGCCCTCAATCGTCGATGCGTATCGCCAGATCTACACCTGGGTGCGCGACAAAGAGCAGCGCAAGCGCCATGAGCAGAGCGCCTTTGAGTTTTTATCAAGCAATAAAGACGTTGCCTCTGACTTTGTATTTGGAAACCTCAGCTATCCCGTTGGCTATTCTGGAGGCATGACCACAGGCAGCCGTGTGAGCATTTGCACTCGTGCAGCCTTTAACGACAAGCGAGGCAAGATTCCCGTCGCTTGGGCCTTTGAATATGACGAGCCCGACAGTCATTATTCGTATCGTCACTGGCACACTTGCATTGGCCTTGAAACGGCCGATGACAACTCCTGCCTAGTCAATATTAAAGTCACCTATGCGACCCTGCCCGAATATGTGGGCTGGCCACTGCCAGAACCGGACCTCAATATTCCCCGCATCGCAAAGGTTCTGTTTTCGCTTCCCAATCATCAGGCGTGCGTTGGAGAGACTGTCGTCAACACATCGTGCACGCGCCTGACGTTTGAGAACTTTGACGCCGAGTTCTCCGACAACCTTCTGAGCAGCAAGCGCGAGCTCCCTCTGATTCTAATAACCAGCGATGATGCCGGACGATATCCCGTCAAAGATCCTGGCAAGCTCGCCAATAACCTTATGGGCCTAGCCAACGTGTTTGCCGCCGACGAATCCGATGGTCGGCTCAAATCAAAGCTGTTCAATCTTTTTCTCTACGATACACCTGCCTATCGATACAACTGCCCCAAGTCATCACTTCGCATTTACCAACCGAACATCAATCTGTCTGATGAAGAAGACGCACGTCGGCACCTCTGCATCAGGCGCGATAGGCTGAGCGAGTACGGCAACAAGACATCCACGATACTTAACCGGAGTCTGGGGCGCTCGTTCTTGCGCGGCAGGGGCGATATTGTAGACACGAGCGATATTGCCTGGTACAAATCGCGCCAATCAATCGGGGCGCTACGCAGCCGCATGGCAGAGATGAAACGCCACGCAGAGAATGAAACCGTAGTCGAGGCAAAACGCACCGAAGCGCTCGCCGCCTCGTACAGCCAAGAGGCCATGGACAACCTTAAAGAGTTGTTGTCAAAAGAGACTGCCGACAGGCAGCTCTGGGAAGGGCTGGCCAACGATTACGCCGACAGCAACGCCGCGTATGAGCAGCGTATTGAGCAACTGGAAAACAGCCTGCTCGAGCTGGATGAATCCGAGAACACGATCGCCAACTTAAAGTATCGACTCCAAGAGGCGCTGGAGCGAGCCGACCGCTCGGAAAAGCAGGTAGCCGCGCTCAGAGCGGAAGCATGCTTTGTCGAGGGGCTCGAGGCATTTCCGCGCACCCTTGAGGACGAGCTTAAATTTGCTGCGAACCTCTGGCCCTCGCGCATTTTCGTTTTGCCCGAGGCATACGACTCGGCACGCCGCTATGATTTTGCCGATCTTGACGAGGAATGGCAGATCCTTAAATCCGTAGCGACCGTTATGTGGCAACTCAAGTTTGGGGAGCGCCCGACGACCGGAGACCTCTATAGCGAGTTTAGAAATCAGACCTCGTTTGACGCCGCGCCGACCGAGACCAAGCTGACTAAAAACGACACCGAGCTCATGCGGCTCCGCCAACGCACCTACAACGGTAAGCAGGTTTGCATCTTGCCGCACATTAAGGGCAACGGTCGCAACCGCCGCGACCCATTCCGTCTGCACTTTTGTTTTGATGACGAGGCACAGTTAATCGTAATAGGCCACTGCGGCAGCCACCTGCCGACGTCAGGAACTGCCAGGCAGTAAGGCGCCGCACCAGCATGGGCGGAGGGTGCCGCCTACCTCCCCTCCGCCTTCAGCTTCAGCAGCAGGTCGCCCAGCTCGGGGCACTTGCTGGAAAGGCGCGTCTGGGACCGCTCACCCATTCCCCACCGCTGGCGGACCTCCCGGGCGCGTGGGCTCACGTGATAGCCCCCGTCCATCATCTGCTTGAGCAGCTTGGCGGTTACGCGCGCATCGGCAAGGGCGCTGTGGGCGTGGCCCGTCGACTCGTCGAACTCGATGCCAAACCACGTCGCCGCGTCGCCCAGCGAGACGCGCCCGTGGCTGCCCACGTCCATGATTGAGGTGTAAAACGCCTGCAGGTCGGCCCAGTCCGTAGGAAACGCGGAAAGGTCGATGCGCTTTGCCTGGCACTCGGTCAAAAGCTGTCGACGGTCCGTCCCGCTCCAGCAAACTATCTGGGCGGAGTAGCGACCGATCCAATCGCCGAGCCTTTTGATCACCACATAGAGCGGATCGGCCATCGCGGTGTCCACGGCCGATATCCCCGTAAGCTCGCGGACGGGGAACGCAACGCCTTCGGTAAATTCCGTCTGCACAAACTGCGAGAACTCGCCCATAACGTTGCCGTGGTAATCGAGCTTGACAGCGCCGACCTCGATAATCTCATTGCGCAGTCCACGGCGCTGGCGCTGCTTTGGCACCGGCGCAAACTCAAAGTCCAGCACAATCTGGCGCGCAAAGTTCGTCGTATCGATAGCCGAGATACCCGGCGTCTTTTCAGCTGACACGGTTAGGACCTTTCTCCGTTGCCTGCCGCTTACTACACAGGCGGCTACATTGCCGTAAGGATAGGCGCCCGCGCGGACATGAAAGCGGGGCGCAATGCCATGCCCGCAAAACCACTACGCCCCAAGTGCCGCCATGGGGATCACCGCCACGCCGTCGTCGCGTGTGTAGGCAATGCTCCCCTTTCCAACCACGACCGCCAAAACGCCGGCGCGGCATTCTGGGCGGCAGGATTGGAGAGCACTTTCCTCTCCAGCGCCTTGAGATTTCTCGCTCCATCGTCTGCTTTCGCATCACTCAGCTTGACCTCGATGGCTCCCATCCGCACAGGTCCTCGGTCAGCTTGAGCCTGTTGAAGAGATCCAGGTACGCAGCGATGGTCCTCTCGTCGGGGCCCGCCTCACCGTACGAGGCGTCCTTTATGAGCGTCTTGTACGTGACAGCCTGGCTCTCGTTCATGGCAAGAGCTCGCAAAAGGCCGTATGCGAGCTCGGGCGATCATGCGACATGCGAAATTACGCCATTCTCAATGCTGTTTTTACGCTACTTTCAATGTAGTTTTTACGCCATGACCGCTGTAGTTTTTACGCCATATTCATTGAAGGTTTTACGCTTGGCATCATTGGCGCGTCCCATTCCGAACATCACATCAGAGCGCGCTTGGTTATCTCCGCTCGCACATCTCGGCAAACGAAATCAGCTTGGTATCTCCCCTGCTCGCCGCAGCTTCCTGACATCCTTGCGTAAAGCCACGCTTCGAGAAGATCACGTAGCTTTTATGCTGCCGCCTAAAGAGCTCGCTTCGGTACACGAGCTTTTGCAGCACGTCTTCGTCCACCGGTTCATTGCGCCATTTGCATTCCGCAAACAGTGCAGTGCCCTCGCCGTCGTCAACAATCAAG
Organism: uncultured Collinsella sp.; assembly: GCA_902478985.1. Lineage (GTDB taxonomy): Bacteria > Actinomycetota > Coriobacteriia > Coriobacteriales > Coriobacteriaceae > Collinsella. Next base: position 9,224 of record CABSNH010000002.1, on the reverse strand, counting down.
TCGATTTCTTCCTGCGTATGCGTGCGATTATCCGTCCCCCACCAGCGCCCGACGCTCGCCGGAACCACATCGAGCTGGCCCGCTCGCGCGAGTTCGTACACGTATTGTCTGCATATAAGCTCAAAGACCGTGCCCATGTAATCCGATACGTGCGGCTCAATGCGCTTATACGCCATCTCGGCCATATCGTTTTGAATCAGCCCGATGTTCTGCGGAACAAACTTGTACCAGAACCTAAACATCTGGTCGCTCAGCAGATACACGGCTCGCTTATTGCTCGTCTCGTTTAGGGGCAGCTCGCGCTCGACAATCCCAAGCGACGCCAGCTTATCCACATAGCTCTTTACGTTGCTCGCAGGGATTCCCGTAGAGCTCGCAATCTCCGAGATCTTCGAGCGCCCCTGAGCAATTGCTTGCACGATCGCATCATATTGCTCGGGATTGCGACACTCTTGCAACAGCAGGTTACTCGGCTCCTCAAAGAGATAGCCCGTAGGAGTAAGAAAAAGACGCTTGATGTTGTCCTTAAGCGATACGGCAGGATCGACTTTCTCGATATATGCAGGAATGCCGCCCGTCATGCCATAGCAAACCGCAGCGTCTTCGCAACCCATGCTCTGCCACAGGCCGAGGGTCGTCGTAAAATCGAGCGGCATGATCTTAAACTGGGCCGTACGCCTACCGTATAGTGGACTCTCGTAGCCCAACACCTGCTCTTCCATGAACGAAAGCGACGACCCGCACAGGATAAGCATGAGCTTGGTCTCTTTGTACAAGTGATCGATCTTGTCTTGCAGCAACGAGCTGATCTCGGGATTCGATTGGGCGAGATAGGGGTACTCGTCAATCACGACAATCAAACGTTCCGTGCGAGCCATGGTGGCCAATGCATCGAACGCTTCGTCAAAACTACGGAACGTCACGCCTGCAGCACCAACCGAGCCTGCAAGTATCGCCTGGCTAAAGCCGTGCAGGTTTGCCTCCGCATTGGTACGACGAGCTTGAAAGTAAATAGCCTTCTTGTCTTGGATGAACTCTGTGATAAGACGCGTTTTGCCCACACGACGGCGGCCGTAAATCACAGGCATCTCAAAGGAGCCCGTGCCATACAGTCGATTGAGCTCGGACATTTCCGCTGTTCTTCCGATAAACACAGGGCCATCCTTCCTTTACGTTATAGCTAGCTATATTATACCTTTCTATAATATAGCTAGCTATAACGTAATGCGACAAGCGGCGAACGCAAAAGGAGCGGTTGGAGTGCGGCTTGGCGCCGCATGACGTCGGCGGACGAAGCGATGCGTCCGCCGACGAATAGCACCGAATTGGCTACTTCTTGCTCTCGGGCAAGACCAGATCCACGGCAGCGTCCTTGGCAGCATCGATGTGCTGAGCCACGACCGGCGTCTGCGGAAGGATCAGGTTAAGAACAATGGCCATGATGGCGGTGGGGGTTACGGCATTGGAGCCGATGACGGTGGACACCCAGGTGGGCATACCCTCGCCGGCAAGGCAACCGCTGGCCATCCAGATACCCAGGCCAAAGACGACGGAGGTACCGACGATGGTGGTAGTGCGCTGCGTGAGGCCCTCGCGGGTGAACATGCGCACGCCGTTCATGGTGATGGTGCCAAAGACGCCGACGGTCGCGCCGCCGATGACGGGCTGCGGGATAGCGGAAAGGACGGCAGAAAGCTGCGGGAACAGACCGGCGATGGCAAAGACGGCCGCGATGGTCACAAAAACCCACTTGTTGACGACCTTGTTGGAGCAGATGATGCCCACGTTCTGGCCAAGGGCGCTGGTGGGAAGACCGCCCAGCAGACCGCCGACCATAGAGGTGATGCCCTGGGACACAATAGCGCCAGAGAGCTCGCGCTCGGTGGGCATACGGTCGATGGAGCCCAGGCAGGCGGCGGAGACGTCACCGATAACCTGGATGGCAACCATGGGGAACACGACGGCGAGGGTAATGCAGACCTCGGGATCAAACTCGAGCGCGTAGGGCATGAGCTTGGGAAGGGCGAAGACCTGAGCGGTGGCGACGCTGGAGAAGTCGATCATGCCAAAGGGGATCGAAACGATCATGCCAACGATCATGCCAAAGAACACGGATCCCAGCTTGAGCGTGCCCTTGCCAAAGTTTGCGAGCGCAAAGACCACGGCGAAGGTGATGAGAGCGACGCACCAGGCCTGCGGGGTGCCCCACAGCGGCGTGCCCATACCGCCGGCCATATACTTGACGGCCGTGGGATACAGCGAAACGCCGATGGAGAAGATGACCGTACCGGTCACGACGGGCGGGAACAGCCACTTAATCTTGCTGTAGGCCAGACCAAAGAGGGCCGCGACAGCACCGCCGACAATCTCGCCGCCCAGCAGCGCACCAAAGCTAAAGCCCGAGGCACCCATGGCCTGAAGGGCCGGCAGGAACGCGAACGAGACGCCCATGACGATGGGCAGGCCGCCGCCGATGCGACGGAAGGGAGCGAAGGCCTGAAGGGCCGTGTCGAGTGCCGAAAGAATGAGCGCGACCTGAATGATGTCGGTGCTCTGCTGGCTATTAAAGCCGTAGACGCCGGCCATGATGACCGCCGGGGTAATGATGCCGGCAAACGATGCCAACACGTGCTGAAGGGCACACGGGATCATTTCCTTAACGGGCGGCATGCCTTCACGAGTGAACAGGGCTTCAGTGCCGTTCGTAACCGTCTCCTGGGCCATTTGACCACCAATCCTCGAGGTAGTTGTTTTCGCATCTAGCGTTCTATTGTGACGCAGTTAAGCGATGAGGTTGTGCCTTCGGTGAATATCGTATTTAAGAATTTTCTCATTCTCAATAATAATTTTTTGTTATCAGAATATTCTTCAGCTAACATAGAGTGTTTCCGCAGGTAAGGAAAGTGTCCAGTCAAAATAACATCTAACTTTTCTTTTGGTCGACCGTTTACCGCCAAATTCCTACCGCTCGTCTATATTACGCAATGTACCTGCGAATATGCGGGTCAATAAACACCGTGTTACCATGAGAAAAAATTGTTATGAACATTTCCGATTTCACCCAAAGGAGTTGCCCATGAACGAGACCGTACGCCGCTTTTCGCCAATGGTCGATTTCCTGGAGCAGATACTTGGCAAGAACAGCGAGATCGTCCTGCATGATTTCTCGGATCCCGACCACGCCATAGTCGATATTCGCAACGGTATCGTGAGCGGTCGTAAGATTGGCGGCCCCGCTACCGATCTGGCACTCAAGATTATGCACGACCCTAAGTATCGCGACCTGCCGTTTATTACGGACAACGAAGGGGGCGGTGCCGGTGGCAAGACGTTGGAGTCCGCGACGTACTTTATCCGCGAGAACGGCGAGATCGTCGGCATGCTGTGCGTCAACACCGATCTTTCGGCCGTGCGCAACATCAATGCCATGGCCCAGCAGCTTATGGCCTGCTTCGACGCCGCGCCAGTCCGCACGGAGCCCTCCCCCATCGAAGTCGAGAGCCTTTCGGAGTCCACACAGGAGCTCATCGACCGCAGTATTTCCGAGTTGCTCGAAAGCCGCGGGCAAGATGTCGCCTCGCTCGGCCAGGCCGACCGCGTCGATGTTATCCGCCATCTCAACGGAAACGGCGTGTTTATGCTCAAGGGCGCCGTTGCCTGCGCCGCCGCCGCGCTTGGCATCTCTGAGCCCAGCGTCTACCGCTATCTACAAAAGGTCCGCAAGGAGGGCTAACCCACTGATCCCTTGGGGACGGAGGAAAACGGATCATTGTTGCCTGAGAGGCTGCTGAAGACTTTGTCCTGCTTAGGCTGCGGGCATCGCCCATCGCGACGGCGCCACTATACTTTTGAGTATCTGAGCATTTTGAAAGGCAGGATATGACCGCAACCGCCAGTCGAACCACCAACCGCAGACCCGAGCTCTTGGCCCCCGCCGGAGGCCCCGAGCCCTTTGCCGCCGCGCTCGCCGCGGGCGCCGATGCCATCTACTGCGGCATGGGCAGCTTCAATGCCCGCCGCAAGGCAACCAACTTTACCGACGAGGCCTTTGAGCAGGCCTGCCGCGCTGCGCACCTGGCCGGCTCGCGCGTCTACGTCACGGTCAACATCGTCATCAAGCAGTCCGAGATGGGCGATGCGCTGCAACTCATCCATCGTTGCTCCACGCTGGGCGCCGACGCCTTTATTATCCAGGACTGGGGCCTGTTCTTTGAGGTCAAGCGCACCATGCCCGGCATCGAGACACACATCTCGACTCAGGCGAACATCCATGATGACCGCGGAACGCTTTGGTGCCGCGAGCAGGGCGCCGACCGCGTGACCCTCTCGCGCGAGCTCTCCATCGATGAGATCGCCGCCATCCACGACGCCGCGCCCGACGTTGACCTGGAGGTCTTTAGCCACGGCGCCATCTGCTTTTGCTACTCGGGCCTGTGCCTGCTGTCGAGCTTTGCCATGGCGGGTCGCTCGGCCAACCGCGGCATGTGCGCCCAGCCCTGTCGCCTGCCTTACGAGCTGATCGACGAGAACGGCCGCTCGCTCTCCCCTGCCGGTCGCGAGCGCGCGCTGTGCCCGCGCGACACCAACACCTCGCAGCTCGTTCGCCGTCTGTATGACGCCGGCGCCGCGTCGCTCAAGCTCGAGGGCCGCATGAAGGCCCCCGATTACGTGTATTCCATCGTCGACGTGTATCGTCATCAGATTGATGACATGCTGGCCAATGTTTCGACCTCTAAGGATGAAGAGGCCGCCCGCCAGCGCCAGCTCAAGCGCTGCTTTAACCGTGACTTTACGCACGCCTACCAAGACGGCACCTCGGGTGACGAGATGATGAGCTACGAGCGCTCCAACAACCGCGGCCAGATCGTGGGCACGGTGCTCGGCAGCCGCCTGGCCAACCGCGATGTGCGCGGGCTCAAGCCCGACGACCGCCGTCGCCGCGCTGCCATCGCCCGCATTGAGCTGTTTGAGCCCGTGGGCAAGGGCGACCTGCTGGAGCTTCGTCACGACGATGAGTTTGACCAGTTCCTGACCACCATTGCCGCCGAGGATGCCGCTGCCGGCGACATCATCGAGTGCCGCGTGCCCCGTAGCATGCCCGAGGGTTGCCGTGTACGCGTGATTCGAAGCCAGCGCGCTATCGACGCCGCCGGCGCCGCGCTCAAGCGCGACGTGCTGCGCCGCCGTGCCGTAGACGTGTCCGTTGTGGCGCGTCTGGGCGAGCCGTTTACCGTGACGCTCACCTGCTGCGACGACCCCACGCTCACCGCCACCGCTACCGGCTTTACCGTCGAGGCCGCCAAAACTCGCGCCGTCGAGGCGTCCGATCTTGTGGAGCACGTCGGGCGTATGGGCTCCTCGCCCTTTGAGGCTGCGAGCTTTGATGTGGCGCTCGATGAGGGCTGCGGTATGGGCTTCTCCGCCGTACATAAGGTGCGCACAGCCGCCTGTAAAGCATTGGAGGAGGCCATTCTGGCGCCGTATGAGGAGCGCGCCCGCACGCTCGAGCTGCCGGCGATTGTCACCAGCGATTCCCGCCCCATGCCCGAGCATTACCGCGATGAGCCGCAGATCTGCGCCGCCGTCACCACGCTCGAGGCCGCCAAGACAGCGCGCGCCGAGGGTGCAACGCGCATCTACATGACCACCGACGCGCTCGATGCGGCCGAGCTCTCCCCCGCCGATGCGTTTGAGCAGGGCATCGTACCCGTGCTCGATGAGGTCTGCCGCGCCGTTGACCACGTCCGCGTTGACCCGTGGATTCTTGCTGGAGCGACTGTCGCCGTCGGCAATATCTCCGAGCTTGCCCTGGCCGCCCAGGTTGGCGCCACAGCCGAGATTCGCTCTTGCCTGCCCGTGCACAACACGCCTTGCATGGAGGCACTTGCCGAGCGCGGAACCGGCGCTTTTTGGCTCTCGCCCGAGATCACGCTCGACGAGATTATCTCGCTTGGCACCTCCGCGCCCGCAGCCCTGGGCATCACCGTTTTCGGCCGCCCGCGCGTTATGACGAGCGAGCACTGCATCCTGCAGGTTGCCAACGGTTGTATCCACGATTGCGCCAATTGCCGCCTGCGCGCCCGCAAGCTGTCGCTCAAGAATATCGATGGCAAGGTCATGCCGGTGCGCACCGACGTCCACGGCCGCTCGCGCCTGTACGATGCCTACCCCATCGACCTCACGCCGCAGGTTCCGCAGCTGCTCGACGCCGGCGTGCGCCGTCTTATGGTTGACGGAACCCTGCTCGAGCCCGATGAGATTGGCCGCGCCGTCGCACGCGTCCGTCGCGCCGTCGAGGCCGCGCAGGCCGGCCGTAAGCCCGCCGCCCGCCTGCGCGGCGCCACCTCGGGCTGTATGTTTGTGGGAATTAGCTAACCGAAAGGCTTACACGTGAACGAAGAACCCCAAGTCCTCTACTGCGACGCCTGGCTCATGGCCATCGATAAGCCCGCCGGCATGATCGTCCACGGTGACGGCACCGGCGAGCGCACACTTACCGACTACGCCAGCGATCTGCTGCTGGCGATGGGCGACGGCTTTGCCGCGACCGACATGCAGCCGCTCAACCGCCTGGACCGCAACACCACCGGCGTGGTGCTGTTTTCGCTCGACAAACAGACGCAACCTGCTTTTGATCAGATGGTCATCGACCACGCCTTCGAAAAGCACTATCTGGCGCTCGCCGAGGGCAAGATCGACTGGAACGAGAAGCTCATCGACAAGCCCATCGCCCGCGACCGCCACGACAGCCGTAAGATGCGCGTCGGCGCCAGCGGCAAGCCGTCGCAGACGCGCGTCAAGGTGCTCAAGCGCCTTAAGAGCCGCCGAGGCCTGCCCGCGCGCTCGTATATCGATGTCGAGCTGCTCACCGGCCGCAAGCACCAAATCCGTGTGCATCTGGCAAGCGAGCGCCATCCCCTGGTTGGCGACGACCTGTACGGAACGCCGCGCCCCTGCGGCCTGATGCTCCATGCCCACAGCGTGTCCTTTACGCATCCCGTAACCGGTGAGCACATCCACATCGAAGCCCCCTGCCCCTGGGAGCCCTAAAACCTGCCAAAAAGGGCAGGCACCTTTGTGGTGGCTTTGCCGCAATGGCTCAGCCGCGGTCCCAAAACGTCTCGATCTGTAACAGTTAGAACCCATTTTCCGGTCTATCCGTTACAGATCGAGACATTCGAATCCCCCTCAAGGGAAAATCTCAATCTGTAACAATAACTCGTCAAAATCGGTCCCAGATGTTACAGATCGAGACAAAGGGACGGCAAGGTTCGGAAGTATCTCAATCTGTAACACCTAGCCCACTTTTAACGGTCTAGTTGTTACAGATTTAGACAAAACGGCAGACAACAAAAGCGGCATCGCCCATCGAGGGTGTTGCCGCTTTTCTATTGAGGAACCTAAATGGTTTTGACCTTGCCCTGTCGCTAGACCGTGATGACGTTGTCCATCGACTGGTACTTGGCGGGCACCTCGCCCGTAGTGATAATCGTTGCGTCGCGGAAGTCCGCAAACTTGACGGGCGCCACCATGCCAAATTTGCTGGCGTCCGAGATTACGAAGCGTTTGGCGGTATGGCGCATAGAGATACGCTTGACCTGCGCTTCCTCGATATCCGGTGTGGTGAGACCTTGCTCGGCGGCGATGCCATTGGAACCCCAAAAACCGCAGTTGAAGTTATAGCGGTCCAGGGTTGCCAAGGCATCGGGACCGACGAGTGCCTCGGTCTCGGGCTTGAGCTCGCCGCCCAGCACCACGGTGCGCATGCCGCGCAGAGCGAGATGCTGGGCATGGAGCACGGAATCGGTCACATAGGTGACGCCCTCAAGGCGCGGAAGATGCTCGATGAGCTTGAGGGTCGTGGATCCCGAATCGATATACACAAAGCTATCGGGCTCCACAAGCGCCGCGGCGCGGGCGCAGATACGCTCCTTGTCGTCGTTATGGAGATCGCTGCGCTCACTGAGCGTTAGGTCGCGCGTCACGTGTGCGCGCTCAAGACTCGTCGCTCCGCCGTGGACCTTGGCGATGCGGTGTGCTCGATCGAGCGTCTGCAGGTCGCGCCGAATGGTAGACGCCGTCACGCCCAAGGCCTCAGCAAGCTCTGGCACAGTAACCGAGCCAGCCTGCTGCACCATCGACACAATCGCATTGAGCCTATCTTCCGCTAGCATCGCTTACTCCTCCTCGGGGTACACGACTCCCCAGTCGGCGCGAAGCTTGGTCATAAGTTCCATAACATCAGAAGCATAATCCAGCAGCTCGCGCTTGGAGTCATCGCCGGCAACGGCCTTCTCAAGATCGGCCATCTCATAGCAAAGGGCGTAAGCCTCGGTGCCGGCGTGGACCTCCTCGCAGTGGCCGTCCGCAGTCCACACGATGGTCGCGTGATCGGCACGCGGATACTCGTTGACCTCGATATAGCATTTGTCAAAGCTGATGACCGAGCGCTTGGGCTGCTTGGAGTGGAGCGTAAGGCTCACAACACCCAGCTGCTGTTCGGCGTTACGGCAGACAATGCCACCCGCGACGTCAACGCCAGTCTCGCAGGTATTGCCCAGAGACACGACCTCAGCGGGCTGGCTGGCCATAAAGAGGCGCATAACGGACAGAGCATACACGCCAATATCGAGCATGGCACCGCCAGCAAGGTTGCGATTGTAGAAGCGGTTGGTCAGGTCGCCGTACTCCTTGTAGCTGCCAAAGTTGAGTTGGGCGAGGTTCATGCGGCCAAACTCACCGGCATCCATGCGGCGGCGCAGCTCCTGATACAAGGGCATGTGGAGCACCGTGGTGGCGTCCATAAGGACCACGTTATGCTCGTCGGCAATGGCACTTGCCTCGTCAAGCTCGGCGGAGTTGAGGGTAATGGCCTTTTCGCAGAGCACGTGCTTGCCAGCTGCCAGAGCGGCGCGCAGGTAGGTGATATGCGTGTTATGTGGTGTGGTGATATAGATCGCGTCGATGTTCGGATCGGCATAGAGATCCTCGACCGTGTCATAGACCTTCTCGATGCCATACTGCTCAGCAAAAGCTTGAGCCTTTGACAGCGTGCGGTTGGCGACGCCCGCAAGCTTGCGGCCGGCAAGAGCGAGAGACTGGGCCATCTGGTTGGCGATAACGCCGCACCCGATCACAGCCCAACGGAGCTCGGGAGCCGTAAAGATATCATCGGGGAATGGCTTGTCCTGGACCGAAGCGAACGCTGCCTTTGCGGCTGCCGC
>CABSNH010000001.1 GCA_902478985.1 uncultured Collinsella sp. | reverse complement strand
CTACACCCTAGAGTTCGTCGGCAGCGTCAGATGTGTATAAGAGACAGATCTTTGCCTCCACGGACGAGTTTGTGGAGAGCCTGGGCGAGAAGCCCGGCGAGCACCGCGTAAAGCCACTGCCCCCGCGCTTCGACTTCTTTAGCAAGCACGAGAGCCAGTACTAAAGCACGCCTGCAGCAGCGCGCCCGGAAAGTAGTCAATTTGGGATGGGAAGGAAAGACGGATGTCCAAGCCGCGTCGTCGCAAGCAGAAAAAGCAGGTTAAGCCCGAGCTCAAGCTCAGGCAGTTTGCCGCTACCGAGCTTTCCGACCAGCTTGCCGCCCAACACTCCGCCGCCGACCTGCCGTGCTTTATGGTCGACACGATTGCTGGCGCCTATACGCCTGCCGATGCCGAGCTCGTGATTGAGGGCTTTGGCGCCGCAGCCACGCGCCCGGTCACGCTGCGCGCCAACACGCTCAAGGCGACCGCCGAAGACATCGCCGTCGCGCTCGACGCAGCCGACATCGCCCACCGCCCCGTTGCCTGGTACCCGGATGCCTTCATCCTGCCCGAAGCCCAAGTTTCCGACCTGTGGGACCTCGACATCTACCGTGACGGCAAGATCTACCTGCAGAGTCTGTCGTCCATGATGCCTCCTTTGGTGCTGGGCGCGCAGGCCGGCGAGGATATCTTGGACATGTGCGCGGCCCCCGGCGGCAAGACGACGCAGATCGCCGCCCTCACCCAGGGCCAGGCGCACCTCACCGCCTGCGAGATGAGCATTCCCCGCGCCGAAAAGCTCGAGGCCAACTTGGGCCGCCAGGGCGCCAAAAACGTGCCCGTCATGCGTATTGACGCGCGCGAGCTTGACGAGTTCTTCCGCTTTGACCGTATCCTGCTCGACGCCCCCTGTACCGGTACGGGCACCGTCATCAGCGGCAACGAGAAAAGTCTGCGCGGCCTCACCGAGCAGCTGCTCGTCAAGTGCGCCCGCTCGCAGCGCGCGCTTCTGGACCGCGCCATGGGGGCCCTCAAACCGGGCGGCACGCTCGTCTATTCGACCTGTTCAATCTTGCCGCAGGAAAACGAGGACGCCCTGCAAGAGGCCCTCGACAAGCATATGGACTGCGAGCTCATCCCCCTCGACGGCACTCCAAGCGAAAGCGAAGCGCGTCGCACACAGGATACCGGCGACAAGCCGCATATCGAGTGCAACGCCCTTACCGAGGCCATTGCCGCGGGCCACGTCTCAGCCATTGCCAACGGCATGCCCGGCACGCTGACCATTCCGCCCAGCCGCGACTTTGAGGGCTTCTATATCGCCCTGGTCCGAAAACGCAGCTAGCGCACGGATCCAAAACTCAACAAGCTATCGCCGTGCGTGCCTGTCCTGCTGGTCCTTATGCCGCGCAAGCGCTTCACGCTCCTTGCGCTCGGCCTTTTTGCCCTTAATGGCCGTGACCGCAAAGTAGATGACCGCGGCGGCAACGATTGCGCCCACGCATAGGCCAATCGAGCCTAACATTGCCGAAAATTCCATACCGCGTCACCTCTCTTTTGTATACGGGACATTCAAGATAGCACCTCGATTCCCGCCACCACAGCTCCTTCACGTTCGCGGGCCCTTCAGTCTAACGGATGGCGCAGCGGGGAAAAATCAACTCGTCAAACGATTTAGCACTCGCAACGCCGGTCGTACACTGCCGACCGCACAACATAGAAACGGACCGCCATGGATTCTCTCAACGATTTGAACGAGCGCGTCGACGCCTTTGTCGGCACCAGCTCCTTCGAGACGCCTGCCGCGACGAACGACCAAGCCCCCATCGATGTTCCCGCCGAGGTTCACGAGGACATCGTCGCCTCGGTCGACTTCTCCGAGGTAGAGCTTGCAGACGAATTTACCGAGCCCCAGGTGGCCGTAACTCCCAACGGCCTTTTGCCCATGGAGCCGCTGCCCATCGACGGGCGCCTGCGCAAGGCGGCCCTCCGCATGCCCGATGAGATCGAAGAGGCCAGCGGCTTTACGCTCTTTGGCCGCCGCATCAAATCGCTCATCTACACCACCGACGTGGCGGTCATCCGCAATTCAAATGCCGATGCCGTGTTTGCCGTCTACCCCTTCACGCCGCAGCCCGCCATTACGCAGGCGCTGCTGACTGTTGCCGAGTGCCCGGTCTTTGTGGGCGTTGGCGGCGGCACCACCACCGGTAAGCGTTCCGTGCAGATGGCGGCCGTATCCGAGATGCAGGGCGCGGCGGGCTGCGTGGTCAACTCCCCCGCTACCGCCGAGATGGTCGAGCACATCACCAACATCGCCGATATCCCCGTCATCGCCACGGTCGTTCGCTGCGACGACGATGCGCATGCCAAGGTGCGCGCCGGAGCCAAGATCCTCAACATCGCGGCCGGCAAGAACACGCCGCAGGTCCTGCGTGAACTGCGCGAGCACTATCCCAACCTGCCGCTCATCGCACCGGGCGGCAAAACGCCCGAGAGCATCCGCGAAACCATAGCCGCCGGCGCCAACGCCATCATCTGGACGCCGCCTTCGGCCCAGCAGCTTCAGACCGACATGATGCAGCGCTATCGCAAGATGAAGGAAGACGCCACACCTGTCATCTCGCGCGACGATGTGCCCATTATCGACCAGGTCACCGCCGCCGAGGTTAGCCAGGTCGAGAACATGAATCCCGACGTGCCGATCCCCGACGAAGTCATCGAACGCGTCGCTTCGATCCATGATCATATCGAGGAGCGTCGCGCCAACCGCGGACTCAAGCCCTCGCTGCACGGTTTCTTCTTCCGCGGAAAGAAACGCTAGCCGCAACAGCAAGGCCTGCCCCGCAAACAACGGGACGGGCCTTTTTCTGTTATCGAATGTCAGGAGAACAGGCGTAGCCGTTAAAACCGTCAGCCAGCCCACAAACGTTAGTCCACGCGCTTGTCACCCATAAAGAAGACGGCCACCGTGCCGGGGCCGGTATGCGAGCCAATCAGAGCACCGATGCTATTGATCTCAATCTTGCCTTTGAGCTGCGGAACCTGTTCCTCTATCAGTGCCGCAACGGCCTCGGCGTCCTCGCGGCACGCCGAGTGCGACATGATGCACTTGCCCGAATAGTTCGCGCCGTCCTGCACATGCGCCATCACGGTCTTGGCCATCTCGGAGATCGCGCGCTTCTTGGTGCGAATCTTCTCGCGTGGCGCCAGCTCACCTTCGCAATCGACCGTCATAAGCGGGCAAATCTTGAGCGCCGTGCCGATGATCGCGCTCGCGGCCGAAATGCGACCGCCGCGCAGGTAACTCGACAAATCGGTCGAGAAGAACCAGTGGTGCAGGTTGAGTTTATGCTCCTCAATCCAAGCGGCCGTCTCGTCGAGCGAAGCGCCGCTATCGCGAACGTCGGCGGCACATTCCGCCAGCAGGCCAAAGCCCGAAGACGCCGCCAGCGAGTCGATGACGCGTACCTTGCCGCCCTGGGGATAGCGATCCGCAAGCATCTGCGCCGCAACGCAGGCCGATCCATACGTGCCCGAAATACCCGACGACAACGCCAGGTGCAGCACGTCTTTACCCTCGGCAACAAATGGCTCCCAAAACTCCTCGTACTCACCCACGCTCACCTGAGACGTCTTGGGCATGGCGCCCGCGGCAATCTGGGCAAAAAACTCGTCCGGCGCAATCGACTGATACAGATCGTCCGTATAGACAACATCGTCGATCTCGTAGTGAAAACACACGACAGGGATATTGCGCGATTCAAAGAACTCGCGGGTTCGGTCGGCGGCGGATTCACAGGTCAGGACAAAATCACTCATATGAGGCTCCTTACTTATTACTGCGTAAATTATTGCACAGCAAGCGTGAATACAGTACAAATGTCCACTATTTACCAAATTGAACCAAAGGTAGTGAACATCTTTACCGTCATCCTCTCTATCGATCCAGGAGGCATGCGCCTGCAAAACGACCCCGCGTCTCCATTCAACCGCCATATCCACCTCAACTAAATCGATTTACCAAACCGTTCGGCCAACAATTCGACCTCCCATCTCCAATCGAAACAAAAGCAGCGCATACTGATAAACGTTTGACGCTGTTTTATCAGTTTTACCAACCACATCGGAAGGTGCCTCATGGTCGCATTCGATCGCAACCCGCAAGACTTCAAGTATCTGCGCCTGCTGTCGAGACAGTTCCCCACCGAGCAATCCGCATTCACCGAGATCATCAACCTCTCGGCCATCCTCAACCTGCCCAAGGGCACCGAGCATTTTATGAGCGATGTGCATGGCGAGTACGAAGCCTTTATGCACATCCTCAACAACTGCTCGGGCGTCGTACGCGAGCATGTCGACGAGATCTTTGGCGACACGCTCTCCTTTGACGAAAAGGGCGAGCTGTGCACGCTCATCTACTATCCGCGCGAGAAGATCGATCTTGTCCGCAGCCGGCGCGAGGACTCGCCCACCTGGTACAAGACCATGCTCGACCAGCTCATTGTGGTTGCCCGCTCGCTTTCGAGTCGCTACACCCGCTCCAAGGTGCGTAAGGCCATCCCGCGTGATTACGCCTACATCATCGACGAGTTGCTGCACACGCATCCGGATGAGAACAACTACCGCGTGCGGTATCACGAGCGCATTATCGAATCCATTCTGGAGACCGCCAGCGCCGACGACTTTATCGAGTCGCTTGCCTCGCTCATCAAGCGCCTCGCCGTCGACCACCTGCACTTGGTGGGCGACATCTTCGACCGTGGCGGCGGTGCGGCCAAGATTATGGACCGCCTGCTCACCTATCATTCGCTCGATATTCAGTGGGGTAACCACGATCTGCTGTGGATGGGTGCTGCGGCCGGTGAGCCCGCCTGCATCGCCACGGTGCTGCGCAACAACCTGCGCTACGACAACTACGAGATTCTCGAGAACGACTATGGCATCTCGCTGCGCGAGCTTGTCGCCTTCGCCGACGCCACCTATACCGCTGGCGAGCCGATAAGCCCGCTGATCAAAGCCATTAATGTCCTGCTCTTTAAGCTCGAGGGCCAGATTATCCAGCGCCACCCCGAGTTCGATATGGCCGACCGCCTGCTGCTCGACAAGATCGATCATGACGCCGGCACAGTCACCCTCGCCGACGGCAGCGTGTGGCCGCTCACGACCAACGACTTCCCCACCGTCGATCCGGCGGACCCCTACACGCTCACGCCCGAGGAGCAGCACATCATCGACAAGCTCGTGTCCGAGTTTGTCACCGCCGATCACTTGCATCGCCACATCGATTTCCTCTATACCCACGGCTCCATGTATAAGGTCGCCAACGGCAATCTGCTCTTCCACGGCTGCGTGCCGCTCAACGAAGACGGCACCTTTAGCAGCATGAACTGCCTGGGAACCTGGCATGCCGGCCGCGATTATTTTGATTTTTGCGACTATATCGCCCGCCGCGCCTGGCGCGTCGGCGACCGCGATGCCCTCGACTGGATGTGGTACCTGTGGATCGGCTTTAACTCACCCGCCAGCGGACGCGTGGTGCGCACGTTCGAGCGCGCCTACATCGCCGACAAGAACACGTGGGTCGAGCCGATGGACCCGTACTATACGCTCACCACGTCCTCGTCCGTTTGCGACGATATCATGCGCGAGTTTGGCGTCGCACCCATGGCCTGCTCGCCGACGGGCCACATCATCAACGGCCACACCCCGGTCAAGACCACCAAAGGCGAGCAGCCCATCCGCGCCAACGGTAAGCTGCTGGTCATCGATGGCGGTTTCTGTCGCGCCTACCATCCCAAAACAGGCATCGCCGGCTACACGCTCATCTCGAGCTCGCGCGGATGCCGCCTCAAGTCGCACCAGGCCTTTACAACGGTTGCCGAAGCGCTCACCCGCAACATCGACATCGAAAGCGAGACCAACCGCTTTGACGAGGCCGACCGGCGCCGCATGGTGAGCGACACCGATACCGGCGTCAAGATTCGCAGCCAGATCCAGGACCTGCGCCAACTGCTCGATGCATATAGAAACGGTGCTATCGAGGAGCGCGTCTAGCCCCGCCTGCGTGGATTGGCTAAACTTGCTGAGTTTGTCATCCCCACGGCGCCCCGGCGCCACCCTAAGGCAGGTACCATGCAAAAGCTCCTTGCGCAGATCATGAAGTTTGGCGTCGTCGGCGTCATTGCCACCGTCATCGACTTTGGCATCATGAATCTGCTCCACTACGGCCTGGGCCTCAATATCCTGATCGCCAACACCAGTGGCTTTATCGTCTCGCTCATCTTTAACTACGTCGCGAGCATGAAGTACGTATTTGCACACAAGGAGGGCATGAGCCGCCGCCGCGAGTTCATCATCTTTGTCGTGTTGTCCGTTATTGGCTTGGCACTCAACGACGGTATCGTGCTGGCGCTCAACGCCGGCCTGGGGCTCGAGGCCAATATCGCCAAGATTTGCGCCACCGCGCTTGTTATGGTCTACAACTTTGTGACCCGAAAGATCTTCCTGGAGGGCGACGAGACCAAGTAGCTCGACTTTTCCGCACAGCTACGGGATCCACGGATGACGCACGTCGAGCACTGCGTTGTTCGTGGGCCCTGCTCGTTTGCGGGAAGATTTGCAACGTTTGCGGATTACCTCTTGAATATTTGGCGAGTTCGTATAGTTCTTGCCAAAGACCTTACGTTTCCCATGCAAAAGCCCTAAAGTATCTCGTTGCTCGATTCATCAACGCATTGGATGTGATTACGTGCGCAAGGCACTGGCACAACCTCATACCAAGCAGTTCCTCAAGTTCGCTGTCGTGGGTCTTATCTCCTTTGGCATCGACTGGGGCATGCTCATTGCGCTCGTCGAGCTGTTCCACGTCGACTTTTTGATGAGCACCACGATCTCGTTTACCACGTCCGTCGTGGTTAACTACTGGCTCAGCATGAAGTACGTGTTCGACCATCGCGAGGGCATGAGCCGCAAGCGCGAGTTTACGATCTTCACCATCCTGTCGGTGATTGGTCTGGGTCTCAACGACCTGTACATGTTTGTGGGCGTCACGTTTTTGAGCATCGGCTACCAGGCCATGAAGGCCATCGCCACGTTCCTGGTCACCTGGTATAACTACTTTAGCCGTCGCTTCTTCCTCGAGGGCGCGCAGTCGTAGTTTGCTCGACATTAGCTTGAAGGTATAACCGGTTGGAATTCTCGTTCCAACCGGTTTTTTGTTTGCCGAGAGATCCGGCGACCCAGTCCTCTACGCATGAAAAACGGGCGGCCCGGATGTTTGTCCGAACCGCCCGCATGGCGTGTTATGTCGAGGCATTTAGCCCGTTACGTAATACCAGACTACGCTGTCGCCGTTAGATAGGACGTAGTTGCTGCACGCCGTGTTGGGCGCCACACCGTTAACGGAGTACATCCAGCCGCTCGTGCCACCATGCTCCTTCTCGGCCAAACCGCCGATAGCTGCGACATACGTGCCGTACGACGAGCCATGCGCATTCACGGAAAGGCCCAAGGCGCACAGGGCATCGTAGGCAGTTGCGCCCTCGTTAAAGGTGAAGGTGCCACCAGAAGACACAGGATTGCCCACGGCGCTCGATGTGACCGCAACCGTCACCGTAACGTAGCCAGACTGCTGCGAGCCGCCCTGATTGCCCGCAGAGGCGCCGCCACTGTTGGATGCAGATCCACCGCCAGATACCGAGCCGCCGCCCGAAGAAGAGCCGTCAGAAGAACTCGATCCACCGGCGGATTCGGAGCCCTGTCCAGCAGACGCGTTGTTGGACGTCTTGCCGTTCTTGCCTTCGGACTTCTTCTCCTTCGAATCCTTTTTTGCGTCCTTGTCCGAAGATTCGGAATCGTCCTTGGAATCCGATTCATCCGACTTCTTGGATTCAGAGTCCACGGCATCAGAAGACGAGGAACCCGCCTCTGTCTTGTGAGAGGCAGCAGAGCCAGAGTCGGCAACGCTCTTCCCCGCCACGGCCCGAGTGATCCAATCGATGGACCAAGCACCGCTGGAAGAAGGCTGGACAAAGCCTAGCGACACAACGATCAAAACGGTGCAGACGGCCGTCAGGACGCCAACAAGCGCCTTACGCCGCGGGGCGGGCGCCACCGAAGCGGCGCCCTTTTGCTTTGCATCGTCAAGCTGGATGAACGACGAGTCGGGCTGCTTGGACTCGGCGTCCTGTGGCTTACTGGACACAGCCCTCACCTACCGACGCTTGGTGAATACGAACATGCCGATGACCGCAAGCCCGATCACGCCGGCCGCCACGCCGGCAATGGCGAGCGGATTGAAGCCAGACTGCTGCGAGGGAGCCGCAGCGGACTTCTTGGCAGCGGTCGATGCAGACGAGCCCGTGTCGGACTTGCCGGACTTGTCATCCTTCTTGCTGGACTTCTTGTCCTTCTTGCCGGACTTATCGGATTTCTTCTTGGAATCCTTATCGTCCTTGGTCTCGGTCGTAGTCGTGGTAGACGACACCGGCTTCTTACCCGGAGCAACAGCACCGCCAGCCTGCTGGCCGTTTGTGCCGTTACCGGAGCCAGAACCAGCACCGGCATTACCCGAACCGCCGTTGCCGCCAGCGGAGCCAGAACCACCGTTACCACCAGGGTTAACAGCATTCTTGATCCACTTGGCATACAGCGTCATATCAGCCGTCACCGCAACGCTAAAGTCATATGCCTCCGTACAAGCCTCGTCGGTATACCAACCAGCGAAGGTGTAGCCTTTGCGCGTCGGATCGGCAGGCTTGGCGATAGAGCCGTTGGCGGCCGTAGTCTGAAAATCGACCTTGGACCCCTCGCCAGCGCTAAACGAAACCTTAACGCCAGCATTCAGTTTGAACAGCGTGCCAGAGTCGTTGATGTAGTACAAGTTGCCCTGGGCATCACAAGCGATTGGCGAGTCACAGAAGTTGTAGTGGCCCGTTGCGCTAAACACACCAGAAGCCTCGGTGTCACCCACCTTGTAACGATATACGCCACCGCCCGAGGTGTAGTTAACGAAATCAGGGCTCTCGCCGTAGTTAACCGTGAAGTAGACATACGCGTCTTTGCCCTGAACACTCACGAGCGGAGCGCCCTTGATGCCGCCAGCAGGAAGCGCAGTGCCATCAGCAGACGAAACCAGCGTCTTGGCAAAGTTGTTGGCCGGATCAATAATCGCCAGCGCAGAGCCGCCAGCAACCTCGCCGCCAACAATCAGCTTGCCATCATACGTCGTCGTAGGCACGCATGCACATCCCGTAAGGCCAAGGTCGACCACACGCTCCTCGGTAATACGCGAAGCGGCATCCGCATCGCGTGAGTCGCCATCAGAAATCGCCAAGACGTGCAGCTTGCCGTCGCGCGAGATTAGATAGGCATGGCTGCCGTCAGCCGAAAGCACGCAGGTGGAGTTGACAACAGCACCAACCGAAACCTTTCCGAGCACATCGCCCGAAGACTTGCTGAGCATCTCAACGGTACCGGCACTGGTGGGAACCAAGACAAAGTCATCGCCCACCGTCGCGCCCGTCCAGTAATAACCCTCGTCGGCATTGACATGCTGCCAAGAAACAGCGCCGGTCAGGATGTTAATACGCGTCAGATGACCGTTATTGTACGTACCCTTTCCATAGTCGACATCAACGGTGCCGACATAGAGGTAATTGCCATCAATTGTCAGCTGAGAATTCGACTGAGCAGTCTCGCTCACGGAGTCGGTGACCCAAACCGTTGTGAGCGCGTCAGCCGTCAGAGCCTGGACCGCACCGCCGTCAAGCGGAACAATAACCAAACCGTTCGCATAAATCGGGCGCGAGGTGTAACCGACCGCAGTCTTAAGATTCGACTCGGCAAGGACCTTGCCCGACTTGGCGTCAATCTTTAGCAAACGCTTGTTGACGGCAAGATACACGTTGCCGTTCACGACAATAGGTTCACTCGCGTTGGGATACGCCGAACCAGAATACGCCTTCCAGTCGAACGTCCAAGAGCTCGCTAGCGCACCCGTAGGCGTCGAAACGTTCTCGACCGCCGCATTGGACTTGCCGTCCCAATCGGACTTCCAATCGGTCGGACGCGGGGCGCTCGGATTGACTACGACCTCGTCGGGATTAGGCACCGTATCGCCGGCAGCATAAGCCCAGACGATCTTGTCACGCGACTTGAGCACGTAGTCACTATCGAGCTGAGAACCGGGAACACCGTTAACAAAGTACGACCAAGCGCCGGCCAACTTAGTGCCGTCAAGCGGAGAGACAAGGCTGTGAACGCCCCAGAAGCCCAGCTGATCGTACATCTCGGACTTGATGCCCAAGGCATCAAAGTAGGCGGCAGTGGCGTCCTTGACCGTCGTGCCCCCAACAAACACCTGCTTCGAAGGATCGGTCCAGCGCTGTGCCTTATCGTCCTTCTTGCCGATGATCTCCATCGAGACAGAAACCTGACCGGGCATGGTGCCATCGGAACCATAGACCCAGGCAATCTCATCGCCGGCCTTGAGCGTGTAGTTGCCGGCGCCGACATTGGCCATCTTGCCGTTGACAAAGAACTGCCAGTATTTCCAGGTACTCTCGTTAACCTGCTCGGTCGAAAGCGTCACGTTCTTTTCGAACGGCGAGGTCAACGAATTGAGGAACCAACCGTACGAGCCCGTGCCAGTGTCGGCGCCAATACCGACCTGCTTAAAGACCTGCTCGGAAAGATCGGCGGCAGTTGCGCCCTCTTCCACCAGCGAGGTCGTAGGTTGCGCCCACGTCTGCTGAGCACCTGAAGCGTCCTGACCGACAACGGTACAGCTTACCGAAAGCTGGTCGGTGGGCGCAGCGTCACCGTACTTCGAGTAACACCAGACGACAGAGTCGCCCGCCTCGAGCTTGTAGTTGCCAGCGCCCACCGACGCAGCGACGCCGTTGATGAATAGTTGCCAATAGGCACCCGTAGCATGGTCGTATGCAAGGGTGCGATCGGCATCGAAAGGCGACGTAATGGAATTGAGCACCCAACCCCAAGAGCCGTTGGGGTCGTAGTCGGCCTTGAGGCCAGACTGCTTAAAGAGCTCCTCGGAAAGATCGGCGGCAGTCGAGCCGTTCTTGAGCGTGTACTGCGAAGCGGCAGCCCACGTCTGCTGCTTGCCCTTGGCGTCGACGCCAATAACCGAGCACGTCGCTGTGACCTCGGGGCTGTTTTGACCACTCGTGCCCACGACCGTCAACGTTGCCGAGACATCCTGGTTGGCAAGCTTGGCATACGTGACATTGTCGGGATAGCGCTCAGCATAGCGAGCGTACTTCTCACTCGTCAGGCGCGAGGAAACGACAACCTTCGTGTTGTACTGCGGCTGCGTGACCTTGAGATTCTCTGCGGAGACAATAGAGCTGTTGCTCGACTTAAACTGACGCCAATCCTGCCCGGACATCGCGTCATAGCCAGGCAGATCCTCCGGGACAATACCAAGGGACGTCGAATCGGTCGTCGTCTTGTTGTAGCTCCAGGCAAGGTTGCCGTCGGCATCGAGATACGCCTTCTGGAACGCGTGCATGTCCGCCGAAACGGCATTGGCGTCCTGGCCATTCAGAATGGCGGCAGCATAGCCGGCCTTCGCCTTTTCCATAAGAGAAAGCTCGGCATCGAGCTCGCCCTGGTCCTGCGGAGAAATCGCAAAGTCGAGGGTCTTGCTTGCCGTGACCTCGGCGTTGGACTTATCGGTCACCGTAAGGGTGATCTTGGTCTTCGCTGCCTCTTTGCCAGGCAGTGGCTGATAGACCGTGCCCTTGTAGCCGTTGAACGTAATGTCATCGGTGCTGGCAGAGTACTTGACCTCGTAATACTTGCCGTCGATATTGAGCGTGCTCGTGCGCGGCATCTGCAGGTCGGCGGTCAGGCCGTCCTTGTTGGCAACCGTTTTGGTGTCGAAGTACTTGATATTGTCGTAGGTAAAGGCCGCATCGACCTTCTCCTGCAGTGCCTTCTTGTCGGCAACGACCTTCTCGGGGTCGCCCTTGACGGTCACGGCGAAGTCGTGCGAGCCCTTAACGTCAGACGGGCCACCGCTCACAAACGAAACCGTCGCGGTCAGCGTTACGGTGCGATCGCTCGAAACGCGCGTCACCTTGCCGGTGTAGTCGTCCCAGCCATAACCGGACGGCCAAATGACATCGCCGTCGGAGCTCTTCCAGCTAACCTCGAACTTGCTCTTGGAGCCCACGCGATATGGAAGCGTGAGGTTGGACGTGACGGACTCAGCCGAATCGCCCGCAGCGTAACCGATGGCAACCTTCTGGGCGGCATCGTCGAGCATCTGCTGCACACGAGCCTCGTCCCAAGCAACCTGCACCGACTTACTGGGCTGGTAATACTCGGTCTTGCCATCGCGCGACAGCTCAAACACGACGTCGGCGCTACGCAGACCGTCAATGTTGTAACCGGTGTAGTCGTTGGGATCAATGAAGAAGAACGTCACATCGCCGTTGGTCTTACCCTGGGCGTCGGAGATGCCGACCGTGGTCTTGGCGTCCTCAGCCTTAAAGAGCACGCCGCCCTCGGAGACCTTAACGTCAACGTCGGTAAATCCCAGATCAGCAAGCTGTGCCTTCAGCGCATCATTGACGTTGCCGCCCTTGGCGCTGTAGTCAACAACAATCTGCTTGTTAGCATCGTTGAGCTTTTGGACTGCAGCCTCGAGCGAACCCGCGGCGATAACCTTGTTGGCAGAGACAAGCTCGACTGTCGAGCTGCCGCTCGTGGCGACAGCCTTCAGATACTTGCCCGCGGCAGAAGCCGAAACCGTTGCCGTGGCGCCCGACATATCGGACAGAAGTGTCCAGTCGGCCGCGGGAGCCTTCGCGTCGTCGGCCGCATACCAGACAACAGTCGCCTGACCGGTGACGTCGATACCGTTGGTGGCCGAACCGTCGGCGCGCTTGGCCTGCGCCGTCGCCTTAACGCTATCGCCCGAGACGAGATGGGTCGATTCGCTATTGATCTGCGGCGTAGTGGTCACGCGCAGCAGGTTATACTCCCCCGCCGCGGTAACACTGTCGGGCGAAACCCACTCAACGGTGTTATCGAGCGCGCTCGCGGTAACCTTGATCTTCTTGCCGACAAGCGCATCCGTAATAGTCAGGCTGCCATCAGTCGTATCGACGCCGTCGGTGAGCTCGGTCCAATCGGTACCGTTCTCGCTCGCGTACCACGCCATGGTGATGTCGGCATCATCGGGCACGTCCTTGGTCGAGCCCGACCAAGGACCCGGAACCTGCACGCTCGGTGTGATCTTTGAACCCACGCTCAGCGTAACGTTCTTATCGGCAAGCTCAATGCCCGCCAGCTTGTACTGGCCCTTAAGCGTCACGGGGCCAAGCGGAGCAACAGACTGCGTGCCGCCGGAGGAGCTCTTCTTCTGCGTACTGAAAACGGTATTTTCGCTCGTCACCTTTACGCGCAGATACTTGCCGGCATAGGCGGCGTCAACGGTATAGGTGGCCTCGGTAGCACCGGGGATATCGGTGTAAGCGGAGTCGAAGCTCGAGCTACTATTTGCATACTGCCACTGGTAGGTCACATTATCGGTGCGGTCGATATAGCTGTACTTCGAGCCGTCCTTTTTGCGCACCTTGGTCTTGAGCTTATCGCCCACGTGCACGCCGTTGGTGGCAGGAGAGCCCTCAAACTGCACGTCGTAAAGCTCAACCTGACCCGCAACCGAGACAGGACCTGCCGCATAGTAGGGCTTCTCCTCGCCATAGCCGCCATTGGCCTTAGCCACGACGTAGTAGCCCTTAAGGGCGGCGGTCACCGTCAGGGTGTTACCGGTCTCACCCTCGATAGGCGTGTTGCACGAGCTCGCGTATTTCGCGGTGCCCTTATACCACTGCCACGTGACATGCGAATCGGTGGTAACGTCGGTGGAACCCGCCTTGGCGGTCGCCGTAATCGTGGAGCCAACCTCGACTTTGCCCGAAGTCGGGCTCATAGTCACGCTCGAGACATTAATTGAACCGGCGGCTGCAACGAGAGCGCCCGTCGAGTTGGTCATGCTCGAAGAGCCGATCTTCGAAGACACCTTGCACTTGAGGTACTTGCCGCCCAAAGCATCGGTTAGCTCGAGGGTCTCACCCGTAGCACCCGCAATGTCGGTATACTTGCCACTCTTGGTGCCAGAGCACTGCCACTGATAGTTGAGCTTGCTCGCGTCGACGAATGCGCCGTACGCGCCGCCCTTCTCCTTGGCGCGGGCCTTAGCGGTATCCCCCACCGCAAAGACACTCGTGTTGTCCTTGGTGTTGATGATGGACACGGCCGAAATCTCGACCGCACCGGCCTGTTTGACCTTGCTGGAAGTGGTCTTGCTCACCGTGTTGACGCCGGCAGTGGCCTCGACTCTGACGTACTTGCCCTCGAGGTCGTCGGTCAGCGTGAGCGCGGCGCCCGTCGCGCCCTCGATCTTGGTGAAGCCCGAGGACTGCGAGGTGGATGCGGACCACGTGTAGGTAACCTTGGCGTCGGAGCCCGCGGGGCTCGACCAATCCTTGTACGGAGTCGCCGTAAGGGTATCGCCTATGCTCGGCGTGTCGCTACTGAGCTTGACGCTGCTAAGCTCCATCTGCCCGGCGCCCAACACGGGACCGGGGATGAAGTTGGCATTGATGCCCGAGCCGGAAGAAACGGACGGACCATAGTAGTCCTTGCCATCAACCGTTACCTTGCAGATGAAGTATTTGCCTTCCATCGCGGCGGTGACGGTGAGCGACTGCTCGTGGCCTACGACCTCGGTGTAGTCGGCGACATTGCTGCTGTGTCTGGTCGTGCCGGCGAGCCAGGTGTAAGTCCAGGTGCCGGGATTGGCAACGGACTCAGTCGAAGTGCCGTACCAGTCGTCCTCGACCTCGTCGTACATGTTTGCCCAGAGCGTATCGTCCGCGCTGAGCGCACCCGACTTCGTGGAATACGAGTTGTCCTTATCCTTGGTGTCCTGGATGAAGACCTTGGCCTCGCTGGAAAGCGTCGTGGCAGAAGCGGCAGCGGCCTTCAGCTCGCCCTGCTCCGAAGCGGCAGCAGGCATCGCGGCGGAACTGTCGGACTCAGCCGCATCACCTGCGGCGTCATCGCCCTTCGCGGCGCCCGAAGTTGCACCCTGACCGGCCGCAGCGTCACTGGTACCCGTGCCGTCCTCCACGGCAGCACCGTTCGCGCCGGTGTCGGCAGCAGTGCCATCGTCTGCCGCCGCGCCCTCGCCGCCCGTCGTAGCCTGAGCCACGGCCTCGGCAATGCCCTCGGCGCCCTCGGCCCAAAGTTGCGCCGGCGTGGTGCCAAAAGCCATGGCAAAAGCCAGGAACGCCACCAGACCGCGCTTGGCTACGCCACGGGCAATCGCTCCATGCCGGCGCCACGAGGCGCGCTGGCACTCGTCCTCAAACATATCCATTTGTCTCCTACTGTCTGCACTGGGAGCATTGCCCAGCGGCTGCCCCACATCATCGCGCATATTGCGCTTGAGTACCCCCATCGGGGTCCCCCTTCCCTCCAGAGCCCAACGCGTACCGGCGGCATGCGCCGCGGTCACGTACAAGATGGGAGGCGATCCGACTTAACCTTACCGACCCGGGTGCGCCGTCCGATCTGCGACGCGACCATCCCGGACCAAGAGGAATTACGGTTACTGGTACAGCCGGGGACTTGCACCCCGATTCTCCCAAACGCGCAGGAAAATCGCGCATTCGTGCGTCTCCGCACCACCATCTAGGCCATCGATTATTACTGTCAGTATGGTAGCACGCAAAAGGGCCCCGCACACAGGCGAAGCCCAAGGTAAAAGCTATGGTTTGCGATAGATTAGGGCATGGATGGATCGCTGAGCAAAATGATCCGTTTTCCTCCGTCCCCCAGGGGTCATTACCGCTTGCCGCCGTGGCTGTTGCGCCAGATCTCGCGGCCCAGCATCAGCGCCAGCACCAGTGCGCTCACATAGCCCATAAAGCCAATGACCGGGATACCAAACACAACCGGCTCGATGCGTGCGTAGTACACCACCGACGAGCCGATAAACAGGCCGGCGATCACAATTGCCATCGACATGCGGTCGATAATTCCACCCAGCTGCCGCAGCGCCTTATCGCTGCTCATGATCTGCGTGTTTACCTTAAGCTGGCCGCGCGTGAGCATGCGCGACACCAAGCCCAGATACTCGGCCGCCTCGAGCGAGCCTTTTGCCGCGCGATAGCTGCTCGCGGCAAGATCGCGCCCCATTTCGCGGACGCGCGCATAGGTACTCTTCTCGTTTTTGATGTGCGCCTGGATGATCTGGATCATATTGACGTTGGGCATGTACTCGGTCAGCAGGCCCTCGAGCGTCACCATGCCGCGCGCGAACATCGTCACCACGCTCGGCAGCTCAACATCGTTTTTGCGCGCCAGGTTTAGCAGCGAGGTCAAAAACTCGCCGATATCCAGGTCCTTAAGATCGAGCCCTGCAAAGTCGGCTACGATAAAGTCCAAATCGGACAAAAAGGCCGAATGATCGAGCTCGGCCGAATC
This sequence comes from uncultured Collinsella sp., assembly GCA_902478985.1. Classification (GTDB taxonomy): domain Bacteria; phylum Actinomycetota; class Coriobacteriia; order Coriobacteriales; family Coriobacteriaceae; genus Collinsella. Next base: position 39,965 of record CABSNH010000001.1, on the reverse strand, counting down.
ACCGCGCGTCACGGCAAAACGCATGAGCGAATCCTTGAGCTTGGGCACATCGCCCTCGGCCACGGCGAAAATCATATCCTTGACGATACCGCGGTCGTGGCTCGACATGCGCCCGACCATGCCCAGGTCAATAAAGTAGACAATGCCGTCTTTGAGGATGATGTTTCCCGCATGCGGGTCGGCATGGAAAAAGCCGTCGTCGAGCACCTGCGTCGAATAGTCCTCGACGATCGCCGAGCCGATCTTTTCCAGGTCATAGCCCTCGGCCACCAGGCGCTCGGGATCGGCAATGGAGATGCCGTCGATGTAGTCCATGACCACGACGTGTTCGGTGCAAAGGTCCAGGTAGGATTTGGGACACGAAACGCCGTGCACGCTTTTGTGGAAGTCATAGAAATCGTTGAGGTTTTTGGCCTCGGCCAAAAAGTTGGTCTCCTCGCGAAATGAGGTCCACAGCTCTTCGACCACACCGTGCAGGTCAACAAACTGATCGGTGTTGACGAACTTGGAAACGATGCGCACCACCGAACGGATGATGTCGATGTCCTGCGCCATGACCTGTTGCGCGCCGGGGCGCTGCACCTTAACGGCCACGTCCTCGCCGGTCACCAGACGGGCGCGGTGCACCTGCGCGAGCGACGCGCTTCCGAGCGGGTTGGGGTCGATCGCGTCGAACATCTGCCCCAGGCGCTGGCCGTATTCCTCTTCCAGACAGCGGAGCACTACCTCATATGGCACCGGCTCTACGTCGGAGCGCAGGCGACGGAGCTCGTCGCAAAACCGCTGCGGCAAAATCTCGGAGCGGTTAGCCAGAATCTGCCCCATCTTGACGAACATGGGACCGAGCTCTTCGAGCAGACGACGCAGACGCACCGGCGTGAGGTTATCCCATACGCGGTACTTTTTGATCAGGCGAACGATCTGCCCAATGCGCTCACGACGACCTGCCGGTGTGAGCTGATACTCCTCGTCCGGCGCCATCGCGTCGGGCTCCTCGGGGACCATATCGACAGCGCGTGGCTTCTTACGAGCGCCCGAGACGGCGGCCTCAACCTCATCGACAACCGCCGTCTCGTCACCCAAGGGATCTAGATTGTTGTAATCGGTGGTGGAATCTGCCATCTGCGCTGCTACTCGGCCTCTTCGGTGTCCTCTGCATCGTCGGGCTCAACGGACTCGACGGGCACCGAAGTCACGTTGTCCTCGACCGAGTCGACGATGTCGCGCACATGGGCCAAAAAGGCCGTGCGCTCGGGGGCGGTCATAACCCGGACGCGAGCCAGGATGAGCTCGTCGAGCACGCGCTGCGCCGCAGTCTCGCCCTGCATGCCCAGGCGCTCGGTCAGGTCGGAAATGGTGCCGCCGGCCTGCTCGAACATGTCGGACACGCTGCGGGCGATATCGGGAGTGCCGGCGTCCTTGCGCACCTGCTCACCCTTGGTATTGAGGTCGTCGAGGACCTTCTTGCCGCCCTCGACGGCAACGGCGGCGGCGCCGAAGCCCACGTTGATGGCACCGTTAACAAGCTGATCGAATTTCATAACCATGGTTGGCTCCAATCGTGAACAACTGCATTGGCCTTCTTGTACCCAAGATTGAGCGAACGACACAAAATCGTTTTACCGCCAAGATAGGAATCGAGCGGGGCAAAGCCTTTGACGGCGTTTGTCCCGCTCGCTCGTTGCAAGGTTATCTTTACCTTACGTTGTCGTTCATCGCGAAGGAGTTCTTCATGGCGCAGCTCGTGGTGTAGAGCACCTTGCCCAACAGGGCGTCGGTCTCCACGCGCACGAGCTCGGCAAAGGCCTCGTTGGCGCGGGCGAGCTCGGCAGGCACCTCGGCCTCGGGCAGCGCGGCTACGACAGCGTCAACATCGTGAATCTGCTTGTGCCCCATGCCGCCGACCTTCTCCTGATAATCCTCGACCGCGCGACCGCACTCATGGAAGCGAGCATCGGCCAAGGCACCAATCAGGCGATTTGCCCAATAGAAATTCTCGGACGTCACGCGAGCCTGCGTGCCGGCATAGTACTCGGGCATGATCTCGACATTGGCGTACAGCGGCACGAGCGCGTTAAACGAGTTGGAGCCAAACGCCATCCACTGCACGGCGCGATACGCCGGCTGCGCATAGGGGCGCAGCTGCAGCACGGCGAGCTGGCTGTTGCGGTTGATGCCGATGGGACGATAGGCGCCGCGCGTGGCGGGCGTGCCCTTGCTGCCGTAGCAGTCGTACTCCGTACCCTGGTAGTGGCTCGAAAGCACGTACTTGATGTCCTCGATGGTCACCTTGCGCTCGGGCACGCGGCTCCAGGGGATGTCGTCGCTCTCGGGCGTGTAGTCGGCCTCGGGACCGTCCCACACATCGCTGGGGTTGAGGCAGCGCTGCATGTACCAGGCGCGCGGCGTGTTGTAGACGTGGTCGCTATCGCTGTGCGAGCCAAAGGCCTCGCGCGGGTTGAAGACTGTCGCCGGACCGTCGCCCTCAACGCCCAGCGTCAGATCCAGATGCCACTCGGCCATCCAGGAGCGCAGGTCGGCGGAGCACATGTGGTCGACCTGGGCGCCCTCGGCGTCGTCCAGGTCAAAGCTGTCGATACCCAGCTGGTTGGGCATGGTCACATAGGCATCATCGGGCACGCGCTTGGCGATCCAGTGGTGGCCGCCGATGGTCTCGAGCCACCAGATCTCGTCAACGTCGCTAAATGCGATGCCGTTGTTCTCGTAGGTACCGTAGCGCTCGAGCAGATCACCCAGGATACGCACGCCATCGCGGACAGACTTGGCGTACGGCAGCACCAGGGTCACCATATCCTCCTCGCCCAAACCGCCGGGCTGCGCCGGAACATAGCCGTCCTCGCCCTCGTTGCCCTTGGCGGGCACGTAGTCCACGAGCGGATCGGCGCCGCGGACGCGCTCGTTGGTGGTAAGCGTCTCGGTTGCGGACATGCCAACGTTGAGCTCGTTGAAGCCGGCCTCGGCCCAAACGCCATGACCCGGGACAACGTCGGGGACGCTTGTGTAACGCATGGGATTGTCGGGCAGTTCAACGGTCAGGTGGCTCAAGACGCTTGTGTAGACACGCGGCTGCTCGTCGGGGTGCACAACACGCATGCGCTTGGGCTCAAACACCCCGTTGGACGAGTCCTCATTGCGGGCAACCAGCGTCGACCCGTCGTAGCTCGCGTTCTTACCAACCAAAATCGTTGTGCACGGCATGCGCATCCTCCTTGAGCGAAGAAATCAAACGGCAACAGTGTATCGCTTCGGCGCAAAAAGGGCGAAACAGCCGCCCCGGCAACCCCTGTGGTCAAAAACGACTATTTCGATGCGCGCTCCGCCGCCTCGATCACGTGCTTGGCGAGAATCGCCGTGGTCACAGCCCCCACGCCGCCCGGCACGGGAGTAATTGCGCCAACGACCGGTTCCGCTGCATCAAAATCGACGTCCCCGACCAGCTTGTCAGCGGCCTCGTCCCAGTTAATGCCAACATCGATGATCGTTTGGCCCGCGCGAACCGCATCCGCGCCAATCGTGCGCGCACGTCCAACCGCGGCAACAACAATGTCGGCAGAACGGCACTCGGCAGCCAAGTCACGCGTATGCGTATGACACGTCGTCACCGTGGCATTGCGAGCCGTAAGCATGGCGGCAACGGGACGGCCAATCACCAGCGATCGACCGACGACCGCGACCTTGGCCCCATCCAGCTCAACGCCGTAATGGTCCAGCAACGCCAACACGGCCCCGGCCGTGCAGGGGGCAAAACCCTCACCTCGCCCCGAAAGCGTGGTGAGCAGCGATGCCGGCGTCATGGAGTCAACATCCTTGTCGGGATCGAGTGCCGCGGCAACTGCATCCTCATCAAGCCCAGCGGGCAGCGGGCGAAACATCAGGCAGCCATGAACAGCGGGGTCGGCATTGATGTCCTTAATAGCCGCCAACAGCTCGTCCTGCGAAACATCGGCGGGAAGCAAAACGCGACGAGCCTCAATGCCAACCTTCTCGCAGCGCTTGAGAGCACCGCGCTCGTAGGACAGGTCGTCCTCGCGCTCGCCCACACGAACGATGGCCAGTGTCGGAACAACGCCGCGCTCACGCAAAGCCATGCAACGAGCGGCAAGCTCCTCGGTCAAAGCGCGGGCAACGGGAGCACCCTTCAGCAGCTCTGCCATGGCTATCCCCTCTTCCTTGCGGCGTCGGCAGCGCGGCGCGCCAGCGCATCGGCGCGCGGCAGCCACGTATCCAGCAGCTCATCGCACGCCGCCTCGAGTTCCTCGGCGCGCGCCCGGTCTTTCATAGATGTGGTGTTGGCAAAGAGCGTCAGGCTCGCGCCCTGCATGGCGGCGCGGCAGAACACGGCACCGCACGCCACGTCGGACAGCAGTTGGCGCGAGCCTTTGTCTGCCATGTCCTCGAGCAGCGCCAGCGCGCGCCCACAGGCGTCCATAATCCGATACGGTGGCATGGCGGCCACGTGCAACGCGTCCTGAATCGCCGCGGGTCGAGCCGGATCCTCGCGCGGAATACCGTACGCCGCAGACACCTGGCCGTACGCACGAACGTCCTCGGCAACCAGACCCACTAGTTCCTGCGCCAACTCATCTGCCTGGGCAAATGCGCGCGCCAGATCGTCTGCGCGATCGGCAAGCGCGGGATTGGTCGCCCCGTAGCGCGCGACCATCCCGCAAAGCGAGGCGCCCAGCGCGCCCACAAAGGCGCTCGCGCTACCGCCGCCGGGAACCGGCTCGCGCGCGGCCAGCGCCTCGGCAAACCCACGGCAGGTCTTGTCCATCATCTCTTGGCTCATACGTATGCACCTTCAAGTCATATAGATCGGTCGGGCGGCAACTGCCGACCAACCGCATCAAACACGTAATGATGCTAAGTCTAGCCCATAAGCACATGAGCGTCAGCACACCTGGCCATCACGGATTTCTATGACGAACGATAGGCGTCGGCGCCGCAAACATGGGACACATGGCCCACCTTTCGAGACTCCCGGACGGCACAAACCGGGGCATATCTATAAGTAAGGAACCTGTTGGGACAACGGCCGCGCAACGGCCACAAGCGATGAACGGAGGCATAAGCCGCACGGTACACAGAGACATCCGCCGCCAGCGCAATCAGTACCCCAACAGCATGCGGCGCCGTGATGTCATCGGCAGACAAGGAGGACGCCACCATGAAGAAAAAGACCCTATCGATCCTTTCCCTTTGCATCGCCCTCTTTGCCGCGTTTGTCCTTGTCGGCTGCGGCGGGATCGCATCGGGCGGAGGCAGCAGCACCTCAAAGAGCGAAGGCAAGGAAAAGGCCCCCGTCGCCGAAAAGACTGACTTTATCTGGTTTAAGGTCGAGATGCCCGAGGGCGTTGGCGTAAGCGACTCCGCCGGCAAGAACGCCGACAGGGTCCAGCTCACCTTCCCCGAAGACGAGAACGGTTCGGCCGATCGCTTTATCCCCGTTTGGAAAAAAGCGCTGACGGCAGAGGAATCCCACGCCGACCAGGCAGAAAAGAAAGGTGATACGTTCCAGTGGAAGGATGGCGGGTCCGTCGAGTATAACGGCAGGACGTGGCTCGTCGGAACGTACGAGGACAACAGCGGCGTCTCAACCCTCCTCTTTACCGACGTTGAGCCGGGAAGTGTCTACGTCCTCATCTCGAACTTCGATCTGCATAAGAAAGAAGCCGAGGCGCTCCTCAACTCCATCGAGTTTCCCGATGACATGGCGAAGGCAGTTGCCGAGGCACGCGAAGTCGAGATTTCGAGCATCGAGATCAAGCATTAGGGGCTCGCACGCAGCATCGCGTGCGCATTCATTAAATGATCGGACGCCCAGCCAGGGGAGGATTGGATCGGCCGACCCTCCCCTCTTTTACGCCCGAGCATATTGCCACTTGTCGGCGCAAATCAGGCCCCCAGAATGGGACACATGGCCCACCTGAACGAGCCGCCCGCGCGTACAGTAAAGGCAGGTAATCCATGGGCGGTTACAGATCGAGGAGGACACGACCATGAAAAAGAAGGCCTTTGCGATTCTCACCCTCTGCATCAGTCTCTTTGCCGCAGTTGCCCTGGTGGGCTGCGGTGGCAGCGGCGGCGCTACCGGAAGTGGCGGTGGCGGCGGAGCAGAAAAACCAGCCGTGGATATGAGGACCGACTTCATTTGGTTTAAGGTCGAAGTCCCCGAGGGCGTCGAAATCACGGACGTCGCAGGCGATACCGCCGACAGGGCCCAGTTTAAGTTCACCGAGAGCGAGCATGCCAGCGACCGCTTCATCCCCGTCTTCGATCCTGACAAGAACGCCGACGAACTGTTTGACTACGAGGCAAAGTGGAAGGCCAACTCCGGATGGACCGAGAGCGATCCCGTTAAGTACAACGGCAAGACCTGGCGCAGCGCCTACTTTACGCACTCGGGCGGCGTGACGACCGAGTACTTCACTGACGTTGACGGCGGCAGTGTGTACGTACGTATCGACAATGTCGAGGAGCACAAGGACGCCGTCGAGACCATGATGAAGTCTCTGGAGTTTGCCGACGACATCGCCAAGGCCAAGACCGAGGCCATGGACGTCAAGCTCGAGGATATCGAGATCAAGCGCTAAGCGACTGGCGAGCACAACGGGAAACACGGACGCAGTGCAAACAAGCGACGGTATCCCAGCGCTTCGTACCCAGGGAGGGCCGGTAAGCCGACCCTCCCCATTCTTATGCCGGTAGCCGACGAACGCAGGATGCCGGGCTCCAAAACCATCCCAGACGTGATAACAGCACAAATAGACAAGTGCCCCAACACGTCCGCCCGCCGATTTATAGCGCCGCGCAGGCAATTTAAACCGGCGTCTTTAAACATCTGGGCAGTATAGTGACCAAAACAAGTGCATAACCGCACCCTGCGAACGGAGGAGATATGACCGAACACCATGCCATCAGCCGCCGAGCGTTTACGCTGGGCCTAGGGCTTGCGGCGTTGTCACCACTTGCAAGCCTGCCTGAAACCGCAGCGCCGGGCATTCCCCTGCGAACGGCATTTGCAGACAACACACCCGCACCGTCGGACAGCCTCGACAATTTCGTCATTCGCCTTCGCCCCGCGGGCTATTTTCGCACCGCGAGCGTCAACCAAGACGGCAACGTTCGCGGCAACGTCTGCCACCTGTTTAACGACGGCACGTCCAGCAAGCTCATCCTTGAGAACGTAACGACCAAGAATGACGATACAAACTGGTATGCTATCCGCACCTTGCTCAATTTCGAAGAGCATAAAAAGACGGGCTACAGCATTTGGTCGGTCGACGACGACTCGGACAAAGATGGAAAGGTCATCCACGTATGGGGCGGCGAGTATGACAACAAGCCCAGCCGCGCTTTTGCGTTCGAACGTCAATCAAACGGAACCTATATCATTCGAGACCGCACGGTCGAGAAAGAAACCGAGAAAAAAGACATTAAGTACCTGGCAATAGAATCGGACGGCAAAGACCAGGACAACAATAAGATCTGCCATAAGAGTAAGAGCATTCCGTGGGAGCTAGAACTTGTCGGTTACGACATGGGCAAGATCAATACCACAGTTAGAAGTATCGACTGGACCACGTATAGCAGCTACGTCGACGGACCATGCTGGATGAAATACGTCGACGACAACAAGTACCTCGACGAGCTGAGTATCCCGGGCACGCATGATTCGGGCACCTGCAGCGTGGACAACGACACCGAGCCCCAATCCTCACAAGCAAAGTGCCAGCAGGATTACATCCCGACGCAGTTGCTCGAAGGCATTCGCTATTTTGATATCCGACTCGGAAGGAACGACGAGAACGGCGACCCCGGTATCGACCATGGAAGATGCTACCTGCTCAAAAAAGACGGGGGCTTTATGCATCTCTCCGATGTCATCGGTTACTTCAAAACATTTTTGAACGAAAACCCGTCAGAAGCGCTCATCATGCTTGCGTCACGAGGCAACGACGAGGCTACCGACGAAAGCGTTACGACGGCTTTCGCCAAGGTTATGCACGATAATCCCGATCTGTTCTACACGTCGAGCCGAATCCCCACACTGAACGAGGTGCGCGGAAAGATCGTCCTGCTGCGTCGATTTGTACTCGCCGGCAACAGCGTAAGCAGCCACACGTGGGGCCTCGATCTCACCCAATGGGACGACAAAATCAAGGCGCATTCCGGGCAGTCGATGTGCCTCGTCCAAGACGCGCGAGGCTTTGAGACTACGGGCAATGCGGGCGACAAAGAGCCCTATTGCACCAAGGTATACGCCCAGGACCATTTTGAATGCACCGGAACCGACAAGATTAGCTGGGTCGATATGGCGCTGCGAGAGACGACCAATCTCACGCGCAACAAGGTGGACGTCGAGGACAATGATGGCGCCAAGGTACAAGTCCTGGAACGCTGCTGGTCTATCAACTACACCAGTTGCACGAATTACAAACAAGGAAGCAATCCTTTTACCGCGGCGCGAGTGGTCAACGAGCATCTGTACAAGAGCCAGTACATCAATCCCAGCGGCAGCGATAAAACAAAGTCAGATTGCCTCAAGCACATTGGCATCATCGCATCCGACTTTGTTGATGCGGCACTGGCGCGGAGCATCTACCAGCGCAATTACGCACAGCACAAGCAGACAGCTTCGTACTACCTCCCGACCCGCATGCACATGACATACGGCGACTCGCTGAGCGATGCCTCACTCCAAGATGGCAAGACCGTTGGCGAGGGTCATTTCCGCCTTGTCAACAGCAGCAACGTACTCAACGTGGCGGCTTCGGGCCATGCGTTTGCCATCGAATATGTGGACGTCGACGCCTTGGGCAACGAGACCGTTACGGAGCTGCGGGGCTCCGTGCCCATCGATATCGATCCACGCGCGCTGACGCCCCATTTTGAGGGACTCGAAGGCCTTAAGGCCGGCGAAGACGTGCGCGCCAAGATTGTGGCATCACTCGAGGGCAAGCTCGAAACCGATGCCTGCACGGCCCAGCTCGAGTTTGTGCACGACGCGAACGGCGCTCCGGGAACGGCGATGGCCGAGGGCGAGGCATTTGCCGCGGGGACATATTGGGTGCGTGCGAAAGGCCTGTTGGGCGACGCGGCGCAAAACTACACGCTTGCCACCGACGGAGCCGCAAGCTTTACTGTGACGACTTCGGGCAGTGCAGGCGGCACCGGCACCGACAGCGGTACCAACGCGGACAGCGCCGACAAGAACGGCAAGGGCAACAAGAGCAAGGGCTCGGCCGGAAAACTCGCCGACACGGGCGACGGCTCTGGCATCGCTGCCGGGCTCGCCGCTGCCGCCGTGGCGACAACGGTCGCAGGTGCAGCAATGCTTGCCAGTGACCGCGAAGACAACGAAGGTGCTAGCGAATAGGCAAGCCGGCCTTTTGGGCGCATTAACTCAATCGGGGCGCAGAATACCGTTCTGCGCCCCGATTTTTACCTTAGCCCGAACACCGTTATCGGCTACATCACCATGTTCAGCGCATTCACGAACTCCTGAGCTTGGGAGCGGCTGCTCAGACTAAAGACACAGGCAGTCAACAGCCTGTTACGTAGGAAAACGTCGCGACCCTTGATCCTGCTGACCCCCGTGATGTCCTTAAGGTAGACAATCTCGGTGTGCTTGCCGCCAAAAATGCCCTTCTTGAGTACCTCAATGCGGTTAGGGTAGATCTTGACGTCTTTAAACCTACCCGAACCTTTGTCCTGGAACAGCAGCGTGTTGTTGTCCATACGCGTCACTGCCGTGGGGTTCGCTAAAACTGTCTCTATGGTCACATTTTAGTCACTTCGGGAATCCTGCACGAAGGCGCAAAGCGACATTGAAATTCGAGTCCGCGCGAGGCTTTAAGATAGGCATGATTAGCCGCATCGATGCGACTGGCAATGCTTCTAGGAGTACGCCTCGTATTATTCGCCATTAGAGGAGGTCTTTCCTGGTTTACGCATGGGAATTCGAGTTCTTTGATTCGGACGGCGTTATCAACGCTGTGCCATGTGGCTCGCTGAGCGGAGGTGGAACGTTCGGATCCGACCTAAACGACGCCGTCGAAAGCGCCGCTGATTTTCTCGCATGCATGGTCGATGACCACCTAATGGGCGGCGTTGACCATGCATGCGCCGAACTTTGGCCACGAGCCGCAGCGCGGTGGCAAGATTATCGCCGTGGCCGTCAGTCGCGAACTCAACGATATCCCCTCCGTCCACGCAGCGGATGCCGCGCGCATGCTTGGCGTTAGCTCGGCAAGAGTATCGCAACTTATAAATGCTGAACTGTTGGATTCATGGAAGGATGGCACCAAGCGCATGGTGTCCAAATCTTCCATCGAGGCACGACTCGCCGACGCTCCAAAGGCAGGGCGCCCAAAAGAGGTCCCTATTGCTGTATAAAGCAATAGCGTTGCGGGTTTTTTCATTTGTCAGATTAGCTGACAAGCTCTCCCAATTCGGGACTCACTGCGTCCCGAATTGGGCTGGACACATTGCCGCAGGTAGCCGCGCATCCTCAATCCAAAGTACGAGAGGTGTTTCCCATGGCAGACATCAATCAGGCCATCACCGAAAGCGCACCTAAAGTGCGTTCTGCCGAGGACATGGCCGCACGACGCAAGAGCGATTCAGAGGGATTTCGGCTCATCTCGCCAGCGCCCCCTACAACGAAACGTGGGCATACGTCGAAACCAGCGCTACGCGGCTGCATTTACGGGCTTGCCGTCGGCGACGCGCTGGGCGTTCCTTACGAGTTTAGGCCCCGCGGCACGTTCAAATGCACGGACATGATCGGCTACGGCACGCATGGGCAGCCCGCCGGCACCTGGAGCGATGACACGTCCATGACGCTTGCTACCTGTGACTCGATTAGGGAGCTCGGGCACATCGACACCGCAGACATGCGCGACAAGTTCGTACGCTGGATTGCCCGTGGCGAGTATACGATCGACGGCGTTTTCGATTACGGCGGCACGACCGCCCGCGCTTTGCACACCGGCAAAGGAGGCTCCGGCGAGCGCGACAACGGCAACGGATCGCTCATGCGCATCGCTCCCCTAGCGTTCACCGATGCGACGGACAACGAGATCCGCGAGGTCTCGGCAATCACGCACGCCCACAGAACATCAACCGATGCATGCATCATATTTGTTGAGCTGATGAGGAATGTGATGAACGGCGCGCTCCCCTCGCGGGCACTCCATCTGAAAGGCGTGCCTGAGCAGGAAATCAGGTCAGGTGGCTTCGTGCGCGACACGCTTAAGGCAGCCACCTGGTGCTTCGTCAACACTACCAGCTACGAAGATTGCGTGCTTGTCGCCGTCAACCTGGGCGACGACACCGATACCACCGCAGCCGTTGCCGGCGCCCTCGCCGGCACGGTATACGGCATCGACGCAATTCCGCAGGAGTGGACCGACGCCTTGCGCGGTAAAGAGCTGATAGAGCAGTGTTTGTTTTAGGGCGCACTTACGATAGAAACTGACCAGGAGGCACCACGGAAAGAAAGATCGCAAATATAGACGAGTTCCAAGTGGACGAAAACGGGATTCCGCTATTTCCAGCAGGACTGAAGGAAGAAGCCAACCTCTATGTTCTCCCCGACGGGCGTTACCTCCCCTGCGGGGTCTACCGAACCGAAGATGGCGGCTCACTCATTTATGAGCCATCCGGGCTCAGCTTCTTCGGGCAGATGCTTGCTCAATTCAAAGAGTGCTAGGGGTTTGATTGCCCGTTAGATCGACACTGTTCCAAACCATGGAATGGGCAGGATGTCTCCCACCGCGGCCTGTGAGGTAAAATCTTGACTGCCGCGGAATCCGCCTGCGGGCAACGCTCCGATCTCCGATTGGGGTGAAGCCTATGAACTTGTTTCTTGAAATCCTGCGCCTCTCGATGTATGTGACCGGCATTGCCCGGAACCTCTACTCGATCTGGCGGGAATATAAGCAGTAACGGATAGCGAAGGGAGTCATAAAAAGGACCGGTTGCAGCCGGCCCTTTAGACGATAATACCTGCGTTGCCCGCGCTTCCGAAGTGTGACTAGCTGAGGAGCGGGTTCCGCGGCACATCCTGATTTTACCCAGCGAGACGGCTCTTTTGCAGCCGCTCCACCGATTATTTACATCTGGCACCCTCAAACAATCAGACGACAGTCCGCACTCCTGCGAGCTGCCCCGTTCCTCTGGCTATCGGATCGCAGCGCCGACCGGCACTACTCCCCTACTTCCCAAAGATCGCAGCGAGCAAGCCCTTGCGTTTGGGCTTTTCTTCTCGGTAGGAACCCTCGGCAACCGCTGCCACCTGGCGCGGTTGCTCGCCGCCTCCCTTACGCACGATCTGGTAGAGGAAGGGCGATTTAACGTATTTGACCTCGATGGGCGTGGCGTGCACGGTGCTTTCTCCGGACAGATGCAGACTCGGGTTGAGCGGCGCCACGATATGCGTTTCGCGCTTGTTGCCAAACACCACCGCGGCCGCGCGGCCCGTCTGGCCGTTTACGGCAATGCGCACCTGCTCGCCATCGCGGCTGTCCGTCGCTGGGCGATCGACAAAGTAGACCGGTACCATCACCAGGCCGTCCTTATGCTTGCGAGCCTTGCGCGCCCAGGTGCGGATGCTCTTTTTATTGAGCCCCAGCACCGCCTCGGCATCGTTGCCGGCAATGTCGAGCGCCAGCTTATCAATGACCACCTGGTCCTTGGTAGACGCATCGACGGAGACAACGCGGAAGTCGCCTTCCTGCATGGCGGGATCGAACGGGCCGACCTTGGCAAAGTCCCACGGTTCCAAAATGCCCATGAGGCGAACGTCCAGGTAGTTTGCCCGCGGATATGCCCAGTCAAGCACCTCGTAGTACACCAAGGTCTCCTTGCTCATGCCCTTGCCCGGGAAGGACGCCATCATGCGCAAATCCGCGAGCGCCATGGGGAAGTAGAAGAGCATCATGTCGTTTTGGATCGCATCTTCCACGTCGTGCCCGGCAAAGGCGTCGGGGTACTGGCGCACCAGCTGCAGTGCGTTGGCACGTGCCTGCTGCGGCGAGATTTCGCAGGGAATACCCTGCCCAGGTACATACTCCGCACCAACGCCCAAGGTCAGGCGCTTGCTAAACGTCCCCGGCTTGAGCAGGTCGGCAATGCCGATCTTGTTGCCGCAGGACGGGCACTCAAACACACGCTGCGTTGACTCGCCCTCAAAGGACGCTCCACAGAAGGGGCAGGGAATGCTCACGTGCGTGGCTTCTTGGAACTCCTGCGCCGTGCCGCGGTCCTCCCACAGCAGATGCTCCAGAACCGACTGATTGCGCCAGTGTGAATTAAAGAAATACCAGTCCGGGTCCTCCGGGCGCTCGAGCTGCGAGACGTGCGTGAGCTTGAGCAGCCCGTCAACCACTGTCAGCGGCGTATGACGGATACCCAGGGCGCTCTTGGGCTCCCCGGCGTCCGCTTGCCACGGAATAACCGTTTCGCAATAGGCGCACTCAAAGCTGCGCTTTGCCTGGTGCGAATACATGGGGCCGCCGCAGTTTTGGCATTTAATGGCAAACATCTCGTCCATGGATACATCCTCCTTTGCGCAGGGGCTGTCGACATTAAGTATGTCGGGCAGGCAAGCACATGACCATACCCATGTGGCCCAAAATGGAGCACCTGGTCGGACAAGAAGGGCCGCTCGTTAGCTCCAGCAGACCATTGCTGCATTTTCTGAGCATCGGCGCACGGTGCGCCCATGCGAGCTACACTATCCCCTTAACCATGATTGTGAGGACGATTGCCATGCTATTTGTAAATCGGCTGGTACATACGCTTGTTCCCGGCAGCGAGGACGAGCCGGTCGATACGGCTTGCCGCACCAACGCGGTCTTTGTCGCAAGCCTCATTTGCATTGGCCTCAACATCACCCTGTGTCTGGCCAAGGGCATCGCGGGTCTGCTCGCCGGCTCTGTCTCGCTTATCGCCGACGCCTTCAACAACCTCTCCGATGCCTCGAGCAACATCGTGAGCCTGCTCGGATTCCGACTTGCCAGCCGCCCGGCCGACGAAGGCCACCCCTATGGCCACGGCCGCTACGAATACCTCGCCGGTCTGGTTGTCGCCGTCCTCGTTTGTGCTGTCGGCATCAATCTGGTGCTCGAGTCCGTTACCAAGATCATCAAGCCCTCCCCCACCGCTTACACGCTTGTTTCCCTTGCGGCACTGGCTACATCCATGCTCGTTAAGCTCTGGATGGCCGCGTTCAACCGCACGTTGGGTGATCGCATCGACTCGGAGACGCTCATCGCCACGGCACAGGACTCCAAGAATGACGTCATCACCTCGGGCTCGGTCTTGGCGGCGGCGCTTATTTCGCAAGCGACCGGCTTTGATCTCGACGGCTGGGCAGGCCTGGGCGTGGGCATCTTCATTTGCATCAGCGGCATGGGCCTGGTGCGCGACGCCATCAGCCCGCTGTTGGGGCAAGCGCCCGACCCCAAGCTCGTCCAGGAAATCCGCGACAGGATCATGTCATACCCCCAGGTTCTAGGCACGCACGACCTCATGGTGCATGACTACGGCCCCGGCCGTCAGTTTGCCAGCGCACACGTGGAAATGCCCGGCGAGGGCGATGCCTTTGAGCACCACGAGATTCTGGACACCATCGAACACGACATCAAACGCCAGATGGGCATTGGCATTACGCTGCACTGCGACCCCATTGCAACAACCGGTGACGACCTGCGCGGCTGGGTAAAGCGCGGCGTAGCGCAGATCGACCCTGCGCTTTCCATCCACGACCTGCACGAGCACGACGGCTTTGTTTCGTTTGACCTGGTGCGTCCCGACGGCTTTGACATATCCGACGAGGAGCTACTGGAGCTCGTCACGCGCATCGTGCACGAGCGCCGGCCCGATGCATCATGCGTCGTTACGTTTGACTCGGGCTTTAGCTCGCCCGACCGTCCGGCAGAGCAGCTGTAGCCCGCTTAACAGCTAGTTACCCTGTGCGCCCGAAATGCCGTTTTGCAGAGCGTCCCAGGCATTGGTAGCCATATCGCCCAGATTCTGAGCAGTATCACCCAGGTTTTGTGCCGTATCGCCCAGCTCTTGCGCCTTATCTCCCAACTCCTGCGCCTTGTTGCTCAAGTCCTCCAGCGTATTGGAGCTCGAGCTGTCGGTACCGCTTTGGCCGCCGGACGAGTTGCCATAGCTGTTCTTGTGCGTGAGCTGAATCTCCAGGTTGCCGTTGTCGTTATAGTAGGCATTCGTAACAACCCAGTTGGAATCGATGACGGGCGTTGAGCCATCGTCGGTCAGAATCACGGCGTTCGAAAGGTCGGCTCCGCGCGACTTGAGGAGCTTCTTGGCGTTGGACCAGTACTGTCCCGGGATATCGCTCAGGTCGACGGCAGCAGACTGGGTGGTCTCGGCCTGCTCGGTCGTGGCATCGGTCGTGGCGCCCCGCTTGTTGAGCATGCCCGACACGATGGCGAACACGATCGACAAGGCAAAGAAGATCGCCAGCACAATCAGGATTTTCTTGATCACGCTCGACGAACGCGACGGTGCCTTCTCCTCGTCCTCACCATACTGCGGAATCGATTTGGGATACTCGCGATACGGCTGGCACGCATGCGGATCGCGCGACTCATAACGAGACTGGACCTGCGCCGTACGCGGCATATACGTCGTCTGCTGAGGCTGCGGAATGGGATTATGCGGCAGGTTGTTATAAGCATCTGTCGCCGCATTGCCATACGGGTCCGGCGCCGCATTGTCATACGGGTCCTGCGGTGCATAATCAAACGGATCCCGTGGTGTATCGCCGTAGCCTATAACCCGTGTGGGTTCGGCAGACGTCTGCGTCGCGGCGGGGTCGGTATAACCGGGGTTGGAAACAACGCGAGTCGCATCGGCGCTATCGCCAGCCTGTGCGGAGCCATATCCGCCCATCACGGTCGTCTTGTCCTGGTCCATGCAACGTTTCCTTTCCGTCGCCTGCAAGCATCAAGTTATCCATGCATTCTACCCGCGCAAAAGCCTATGATGGGCAAAGCCCGCCGGTATCTACAAGACATGCGCGTGCCTAAGGATCAAAAAGCCCCGCCGAGCCTTGGTAGGCGCGACGGGGCGGGCTAGCAGCTATAGTCAGCAGGCTTAGAACAGGCCGGTGATGTTGCCGTCGTTGTCGACGTCGATGTTCTCTGCCGCGGGAACCTTGGGCAGGCCCGGCATAGTCAGGACGCTGCCAGTCAGCGCGACCACAAAGTGGGCGCCGGCAGAAACCTTGAGCTCGCGCACGGTGATGCGGAAGCCCTCGGGAGCGCCCAGGGCCTTGGCGTTGTCGCTAAAGCTGTACTGCGTCTTGGCGACGCACACCGGCAGGTTACCAAAGCCGTTCTCGCGCAGCTCGGCGAGCTGGCGCTTGGCAGCTGGCGTAAAGTCGACGCCGTCGGCGCGGTAGACCTTGGTGGCAACGGCCTCGAGGGCATCGGCAACATCGGCACCGTCCTCGTAGGCAAACTTGAGCTCACTCGGCTGCTCAATCAGGCGCATGACCTCATCGGCCAGGTCGAGCGCGCCCTCGCCGCCCTTGGCCCAGACCTCGGAAAGCTTAACGTTGACGCCGAGCTTCTGGCACTCGGATTCGATGAGCGCAAGCTCGGCCTCAGTGTCCGTCGGGAAGCGGTTGATGGCGACCACGCAGGGCAGACCGTAGACATTCTGAATGTTGTCGACGTGGCGCAGCAGGTTGGGCATACCGGCCTTGAGGGCCTCGAGGTTCTCCTCGTTGAGGTCGGCCTTGGCAACACCGCCGTTGTACTTAAGCGCACGGGCGGTGGCGACAATCACGACGGCGCTGGGGCGGACGCCCGTCATGCGGCACTTGATGTCGAGGAACTTCTCGGCACCCAGGTCGGCGCCAAAGCCTGCCTCGGTAATGGCGACATCGCCAAAACGCATAGCCATACGCGTGGCCATGATGGAATTGCAGCCATGGGCGATGTTGGCGAAGGGACCGCCGTGGACAAACGCAGGCGTACCCTCGAGCGTCTGCACCAGGTTGGGCTTGAGCGCGTCCTTAAGCAGCGCGGCCATGGCGCCCTGAGCCTTGAGGTCGCGGGCGCGGACGGGCTCGCCGGCATAGCTGTAGCCGACGACGATCTCGCCCAAGCGCTCCTTGAGGTCGTTGATGCTCGTGGACAGGCACAGGATTGCCATAACCTCGGAGGCAACGGTGATATCGAAGCCGTCCTCGCGCGGCACGCCCTGAGCCTTGCCGCCAATGCCGTCGATAACATGGCGCAGCTGACGGTCGTTCATGTCGACGACGCGCTTCCAAGTAATGCGCTTAACGTCGATACCGAGCTGGTTGCCCTGCTGAATATGGTTGTCGAGCATGGCGGCCAGCAGGTTATTGGCGGCACCGATAGCGTGGAAGTCGCCGGTAAAGTGCAGGTTGATGTCCTCCATGGGGATGACCTGGGCCCAACCGCCGCCGGCGGCACCGCCCTTTACGCCAAAGACGGGGCCGAGCGAAGGCTCACGCAGGGCCACAGCGCTCTTGACGCCGCGACGGCGCAGGCCATCGGCCAGACCGATGGTCGTGGTGGTCTTGCCCTCGCCGGCGGGCGTGGGGTTGATGGCGGTCACGAGGACGAGCTTGGCCTGGTGATTGGTCGGCTCGTTGAGCAGCGAATAGTCAACCTTAGCCTTGTCGAAGCCGTACGGAATCAGGTGCTTTACGTCGACGCCGGCGTTCTTAGCCACCTCGGTAATGGGCAGCGGCGTGACGGAACGTGCGATTTCGATGTCAGTAGGCATGGGCGGTCCTTTCGTTACCGGATGAGAAAAAGACCAATTCAGCATAGCACGGGCGCGCAATGGTAAAACACCCGTAACCGATGAATGGCGATATGTTTATCCAATGCTCAGCGATAGCCTACAGACCAGCCAAAACAAACCCGCCTCTAAACGGCTGGCTCGATGCCCAAGTGCTCAAAGGTGCGAAGCGTTGCCTGGCGACCCTGGGGCGTGCGAATCATCAAGCCGCACTGCAGCAGATAGGGCTCATAAACATCCTCGAGCGTACCCGGGTCCTCGCCCACCGCGCTGGCAAGGGTCGTCAGACCCACGGCACGGCCGGAGAACGTCTTGGCAAGCGTCTCCAAGATGCGAATATCCATCCAGTCCAGACCAAGCTCATCAATCTCGAAAAACTCGAGCGCCTGACGGCAAATATCAAGCTCAATAGGACCGTTGCCGCGCACCTGCGCATAGTCGCGCACACGCTTGAGCAGACGGTTGGCCAAGCGCGGCGTGCCACGCGAGCGCGAGCCGATCTCGAGCGCGCTCGGATGGTCTATCGTCACGCCCAAGATGGTCGCCGAGCGCGTCACGATCTGAGCAAGCTCCTCGACCGTGTAGTAGTCCAGGCGATACGAAATGCCAAAGCGGTCGCGCAACGGGCCGGTCAGCATACCCGAACGGGTCGTTGCCGCCACCAGCGTAAACTTGGGAATATCTAGGCGAATCGAGCGAGCGGCCGGGCCTTTACCGATCACGATGTCGAGCGCAAAGTCCTCCATAGCGGGATACAGGACTTCCTCGACCGAACGGTTAAGACGGTGGATCTCGTCGATAAACAGCACGTCACCCGGCTGCAGGTTAGTCAGGATGGCTGCCAAGTCACCGGTACGCGCGATAGCCGGACCACTCGTCGTCTTGATCTGAGCGCCCAGCTCGTTGGCGATAACGGTAGCCAGCGTGGTCTTGCCCAGGCCCGGAGGACCCGAGAAGATCACGTGATCGAGCGTCTCGCCACGGCTCTGCGCCGCCTCGATCAGCACGCGCAGGCTCTGTTTGATATGCTCCTGACCGCAGTAGTCGTCTAGGCGCTGGGGACGCAGGGTACGGTCGACATCGAGGTCTTCGGGTGTCAGTTCCGAGCCCACCATGCGCTCACCGTGCGCCATGGATGCCGCCGGCGAGTTGCCGGGCGTCGCCCACAGGTCCTGAGAGTCATCGGCTTCCCACATCACGCATCCATTCCGAGTCGCTTAAGCGCCGCGCCGAGCAGGTCCTCGACACGCATATCCTGCCCATCATACCCGCTCAGGGCAACCTCGGTCTCCTGCGGGCTAAAGCCCATGGAAAGGAGCGCCGCGCGGGCATCATCGATCGCCGAGGGAGTGGCGGCGGGGACCGGCATCGCAACCTGACCGGGGATTACGTCGACCGGAACAAAGCCCTTGTCCTTGGCAAAGGTACTCTTGAGCTCCAGAATGAGGCGCTGGGCGGTCTTTTTGCCCACGCCGGGCACCTTGGCCATGCCCTTGTCGTCCTCGGCCATCACCAGGGAATACAGCTGTCCCACGGTATAAGTGGAAAGCACGGCAAGTGCCAGACGCGGACCGACGCCCGAGACGGAAACGAGCCGATCGAACATCGTGCGCTCGTCCTTGGAGGCAAAGCCAAAGAGCGTCATGGCGTCCTCGCGCACCTGCATACGGGTATAGAGGCGAACCTCGCCGCCGGGCGTAGGCAGCGTGGCGGCAGTGCTGCCCGAAATACCGAGCTCAAAGCCCACGCCCGATACATCGACGACGGCCGAGCTCATCGTGGCCTCGACAAGCGTTCCATGGAGCTGGGAGATCATCAGTATCCGGTTCCTCTCTGTTGATAGAACTCGCCGCCGGTAAGCGCCCGGGTACGGCTAAGGTTAACGTGACAGATGGCGCAAGCCAGGGCATCGGCGGCATGGTCTGGGTGTGGGTCGTGATCAAGCTGAGTGAGCGTGCGCACCATGTAGGCAACCTGCCGCTTGTCTGCGGCACCCGTGCCCACCACGGCCTGCTTAATCTGCATGGGCGTGTATTCGCCAATCTCGAGCGCGCACTCCGAAAGCGCCACGAGCGCGGCACCGCGGGCATGCGCCGTGGGGATGGCCGAGCGGACGTTAGCGCCAAAGTAAATGCTCTCGATAGCCGCGGTATCGGGACGGTAGCGTTCGACGACGCCCTTGAGGTCGTGGGCGATATGCGACAGGCGCACCGCGAGCGGGCTGCCCGCACTGGTCTCGATACAACCGTAGGCACGGCAGCGAACCTCGCCACGTCGTTCCTCGATAATCCCCCAGCCCGTATGGGCCAAACCGGGATCGATACCCAAAATGACCAAGCCAACCTCCCCTCACCACAAGCACAGCGCAAGGCAAGGCCCCGCGCATCATTCACGAACGTCTGTTCTAGAATAACACAACAGTGACCGTATCTAGCAAGCAAGGTTGAACCATAGGTTGAGCATAAGTCAGCGAGCGAGTCCCTGCCGTGGCAAGGTGTCGCGAAAGAGGAGCGCCGCGTACTTCTGTACGCAAGCGACGGTTTGAGCGGCAGATTGCCCGGCAGGGGCTCGCGCAGCGTCGACTCGTTACGCGGTTTGGTAAAACCGCGTAACATTTTTAGTTCTGCGAGAAGAACGGAAACTGCCTCGGATCCACCGGCGGATGCGGCATCGGCGTGTCCTGGGGCCCACCCTGCGGTCCGCCCTGACCGCCCATCATCTTATCAATGGCGTCCTGGACCTCGCCCTCAAACCGCTTCATGCCCTCGTGCAGACGACGCTGACCGTCCTCGGAGCGCAGCTCTTCCATCTGCTCGGGCGAAATACCCAACAGCTCGCCCAATATGCCCATCATCTCGCCGCGCATACGGTCACTCGTATCGTCGTCGGCAAAGCGGCGCACTTCGGCGCGTGCCAGAGAATCAACCGTCATGCGCTCCTTACCGTTGAGCCCCAGATCGGACCACGCAAGCATGTACGGCCAGGCGCGCTCGACAAACGAACGGGCCGAAACGATCGGCACCGTCGGTAACATGCGACGGGCAGCCTCACCCTGGCGCACGAGCATCAGCAGCAGCGAGCAGGCCTCGGGCTTGGCGGCGGCCATCGGGATGTCGTCAAAGGGACGGTTGCGGTCCACGTGCGACTCGAGCGCACCATCGACCTCGCCCGGCTCAAGCCCGCCCAGCAGCTGCGCCGCACGATCGAGCATATCAACCGGGCCGGCGAGCATCGAGAGTGCCTGCGCCAGCACGCGATCCATGCAATCCTCTACCGCGTTGAGCGTCACGAGCTCTTGGGGCACCACGGCCGAGGCACGGTTGCGCACGCGTGCCACAAACTCGAGCGTCGACAGATACACATCGCCAAAGGGCGCAAAGTCGCCCTGATAGCCGCCGGACAGCGCGGGCGCCGCCAGTGCGTACTCAGTCTTGGAAAGCGGGCTCAACGCCATGGCGCCCAGCTCGAGCGCCGTATCCTCGAGCATCAGGCCCAGCGCGCGCGAACGCAGGCGTTCGGCATCGCCCGCCGACATGTCGCGGTCGAGCACGCGCGTCGCATCCGGCGCATCGCGCTCGACGGTGCGAATGTGCAAGCGCTCGGCGATTGAGCGCACAGCAGAACAGCGGGCGGCCTCTGCCTCCTCCTGCGCCGGCGTAAAGATGCGATTGCGCCCCAGCACCAGGCCAATCACATTACGCGGACCCAAGGCGTCGACGGCGAGCGCCGCCAACAGGGACGACGGCAGATCGCCCTCGAGCGCCACCACGGCACGCGACGCACCGCGAGCGCGAGCATTGTCGCGCACGGCAAGCACCAGCGCCTGCCACAGCCATTCCTCGGAGCGAAACTCGGGCAGCTCGTGGTCCTCCAGGGCATCGAGCATCACGCCGCGTTGAATCTCCTGAACCAGCAGGCTCTCCTCAAAACACGGCGCCTGGGCCACCACGCGACCGCAATCGTCGAGCACAAACGACCCGCCGGTATACACCGACTCGTCATAGGCGCCGACCGGAGCCATGCAGGCAAACCATACGCTGCGCTTGGAGGCGATCTTGCGGTAGGCACCGCTGCGCACGGCGGCGACGGCGGCGGTCTCGCGATCGGTCATGTCAAACGCATTAAACTGGAAATAGGCAATGAGGTCGACGCCGGTCGGCAGCATCTCGAGCTCGCGATCCAGGTCAAACACCACAGCGATGCGCACGCCGTCCACGTCAAACACCGGCGGTGCCCAACGTGTGTCGTTGTTCTCACCGCGCTGCAGGGCAATACTTGCGCGCGCAGGCACCACGCGACCATCCTTAAGCATCATATAGTCAAGCAGGGGCTGGCCCTCAAATGAAACCGCAGCGGGCACGATGCAGATCATATCGAGCTCTTGGATGCGCTCGGCAACGCCCGTCAGGCCCGTCAGCATATCGTGCTCAAAATCGGCAGCGCCCACCAGGCTGCCCGGCATGGCGCCCATAAAGAGCGGGGCCGGAACGCACAGCACGCGCGCGCCGCGCTCATGAGCCAGGCGAGCCTGGTCCTCGATGCGGCCGCAAATGCCTTCGATGTCACCCAGGCGCATATCGATCTGTGCAAGTGCGAGCTTCATGGCCAAGCCCTTTCCGTCGTAAATCGTCGTTGTCGTAGTAAAAGCGCCGGCCGCATAATGCAGCCGGCGCTCGCATGTGCATATGCTAGCTATGATACCCCGAGCGGGGGCGCGCTCCTAGAACGTCGCGGACCACAGCCCATGCAGGTTGCAGTAGGCATAGACGGTACCGGTCTTGGAGCCGCCAGCGAAAAACGTCGTGGGCTTCATGCCGGGCTCAAGGTAATGGATCTCCAGGCGGCCCTCGGCCTCAAGCGCGATCCACTCGATGTAGTGCTCGGGCAGCATGGGGTGCTCCGTCGAGCCCACGCGCGCACGAATAACGTGGCCGTCGCGCTCGATCTCGACAACAGGCACGTGCTTCTCGTGCGCCGCATCCTCGGTGTTTGCCGTCAGCTCCGTGCAGCCGGCAGGGGTCGCAACGCCGTCGCCAAGGGCGGCAACGAGCTTGCCATTGGAATCCTTAAAGAATTTCGCCATGATGTTCTCCTTTGCTGATGTGCCAATATTCCTGATGCTTCTTATGCCCAAAGGCAGGCGAACCATCCACGGCATGGCAAATGAACACATAACGGGCGCGGCAAGCGGTCGGGCCAGGACGAACCGGTGACCTGGTCCGACTCGGCAGCCCCATCCCGCGCGCAGCTAGCGACCGTCGCCACCGAGCAGTGCCAGAACATCCTCGCGCGTAAACAGTGCCGATGAGATGCCGTCGCCGCCGAGCACGCTGTTGACCAGATCGCGCTTGGACTCCTGCATCTGCATAATGCGTTCCTCGATCGTGTCCTTGGCGATGAGTTTGTACACGGTCACGGTGTGCTGCTGGCCAATACGGTGGGCACGGTCGGTCGCTTGGTCCTGCGCCGCCACGTTCCACCACGGGTCGTAGTGGATGACCACGTCGGCAGCCGTCAAATTAAGGCCCACGCCGCCCGCCTTGAGCGAAATCAAGAACACCGGCACCTCGCCTGCCTGGAACTGCGCAACCATCTTGGCGCGGCTCTCCTTAGACGATGCGCCCGTGAGCTTAAGGAAGGCGATGTCCTCCTTGGCCAGGCGCTTGCCAATGATATCGAGCATGCCCGTAAACTGGCTGAACAGCAAGATGCGATGACCGCCGTCGAGCGCGCCGTGAACGAGCTCCATACACGTATCGAGCTTAGCGCTTCCCGCCTTGTAGTCCGCATAGTGCAAATGCGGGTCGCAACAGATCTGGCGCAGCTTGGTGAGCTCGGCAAGCACCTTGAGCTTATCTTTCTTAAACTCCCCGGCCTCGCGGTGCTGCACCTGCTGGGCGATGCGGTCCTGGTTGGCCAGGTAGAGCTTGCGCTGTTCGCCGGTGAGCTGAGCCATCACCGTATCCTCGATCTTCTCGGGCAGGTCGGCCACCACATCTTCCTTGACGCGACGCAGCACAAACGGCGACACGAGCGCCTGCAGACGAGCGGCGCTGTCACCCTCGGCATGCTCGACGGGACCCTCAAAGCGCTTGGCAAATGAGTCGCGCGTGCCCAGAAGGCCCGGCATCAAAAAGTCGAAGATGCTCCAGAGCTCGGACAGACGGTTTTCGATGGGTGTGCCCGTCAAGGCAAAGCGCACGCCGGCCGGCAGGCGCTTGGCAGCACGGGCCACCTGGGTGAGCGGGTTTTTAATGTACTGGGCCTCGTCGAGCACCACGCGAGCAAAGTCCTGCTCGACGTATTCGTCGATGTCGCGGCGCATGAGGTCATACGACGTCACGACCACGTTATGCTCGGCGGCACCGGCAATTTGCACGCGACGCTGGGCCTTGGCGCCCACGATGGCGCACACATCAAGCGAGGGGGCAAAGCGCTCCAACTCGGCAGCCCAGTTGTACACGAGCGACGCGGGGCATACCACGAGCGTGGGCTTGGTGTCCCCCGCCTCCACGCGCGCCAGAATGTGCGCGATCATCTGCAGCGTTTTGCCCAGGCCCATATCGTCGGCCAAGATGCCGCCAAGGCCCAAATGCTCAAGCGAGCCGAGCCACTGGTAGCCGTCGACCTGGTAGCCACGCAGCGTAGCCTTGAGCGAGGCGGGTACCGTAAAGTCCATCTTGCCGAGCGTGTCCAGGCGCTCGGCGGTGCGGCGGAATGCGGCGTCGCGATCGGCCTCGAGCGCCGGCGTGCGCGCAAGCATGCTGTCGACAAAAAGGGTGCTCGACGCGGGAAGCGACACGCCATCGAGCAGGTCGACGGCATCGACGCCCAAGTCCTCGGCAAGGCCAAACGCGGCGCGAGCTCCCTCGTCTAGGCGCACGATATCGCCGGACGTGAGACGCGCAAACGTCTGGTGACGCTTATAGGAGTCGAGGTAGATGGCAAGGTCGGCCGCCGAAAGCCCGCTCGCACCTAGCTCGACGTCGAGCAAGTTGCTCTTGACGGTGGCGCGCACCGAGAGCTTGGGCGCAGGGCGGACCGAAATCTGGCGCAGGCGGTCGCTGAGCATGACCTCGCCCAGCTCGGACAGGGCAGACAGGCCCTCGGTCAGCAAGTGGAACAGGCGGGCGTCGTCGCGCTCCTCAAACGCCAGGCCGCCCTCGTAGAAATCGAAGTACAGGGCCGCCGTGTCCATAACGCGAAACTCCGCCACCGTATCGCGGGGCGGAACGCCGGGACGTTGCTCTTCGAAAGGACTGCCCGGAGCACCAAGACTAAAGAGATCTGCCGACCAATCACCGTAGGTCACCGTAATCTTGCAGGTCACAAGACCATCGTCGACGCCAATCGCCATGGCAAAACTCGGCTCGGGCGCCACGGCGTCGAGCGCAGCGGGCGCGGTCAGGTCGGTGTAGTCGCGCAAGATAGGCAGCGCCATGCGGCAGAACTCGCCCACCTGGTCGGCGGCGATATGGACCGGCGTGCGGCAGGGCAACAAGTGCGAAAGGAACGGCGCCGCACGTTGGGCAAACGCCGTGTCGGTACGGCGCGCGCGGCGCGTATCGACCAGATAGGCTGCGTCGCTCGCGACAAAGCAATGCGTATCGGCCGGAAGGCGCAAGTCGTAGCTGCCTCCCGCCGCCGGTGCAATCTTGGCGGCAAGAAGCGGCGGGCGCTTAGCCGGGACTTCGCCCTCCCCCTGCGGCGACGGCTCGACTTCCACCTCGTAGGAGCGATGCATCGTCGTCCCCCGCGACCAAGCGGGCTCAAAGGACATGGACCTGCCACACAGCAGGTCCAGCACGGACACGACGGAATACTCGGATACCGGCAACTGACGCTCGGCGACAAAGCCGCTGCGGGCAAAGTCATACGATGCCGAGCGCGAGCTCGTAATATCGCCTAGGTAGGCGACCGTCATTGCGATAAAGTCGAGCAGCTTTGTCGACACGTCATCGAAAGCCTCGGGCACATGGGCAAACGTAAGCTTCTTGCCATAGGAGAACGTACCGCCGCGCACATAGGCATCGGCCATGCCGTCGATATCCTTAACCACGTAGGACACCGAACCGCAGCGAATGCGAAACTCGAACGCCCAGTTAAAACGATCGGCAAACAGCGGATTGTAGTACGGCACCAGCGAGGGCTCCAGCACTGCCTTGGGCGCATCGGGGTCAATGGTGCTGGCGAACTTGCGACGCATAGCCACGAGCTCGTCCATGCGCGCGTCCGAAAGATCGGAAAGCGCCGCCACAAGGCTCGGGCTCGTGGGGACGGGTGCCGGGAAGGGAAAGTTGGGGTTGACCGCAGATGCGGTGGGCGCGGGGCGTGTGGGCTGTTTGGATTGTACGGGCGGTGCCGTAAACGTGCGGACCGGCGTGCGCAGGCCCTCAACGGGCTCGGCGCCGCTGGCATCCAGATACGCCAGCGCCGTGGCGATAGCGTGCTTGCACATGCCGGAATAGCGGAAGGCGGCGGGGCAATCGCAGTCGTAGTCGATAACCTCGTGCTCGTCCATGTCGAGCGCCACGTGCGTCTTGTACAGGTCGCCGCGCGAGCCGCGCACCGTGCCCTCGATAGTCACATTTTTGGAGAAGCGCGAGCCGGAGTCCTCAAACGACAGCACGGCGCCGTTGAGCATGAGCGAGCGCCCCTTCATAAAGGTACTGCTGAGCGCCGCCTCCTTACGAAGCGCCTGCGCAAACGTCCCCTGTGCCATCACTTCCTCCAATCTCGCACGCCAAATGATTTTTCTGGGACGGGGATGAAAAAATCATTCCCGTCCCAGAAAAACTGGTCTTCCGCCACACGTCACCCAAAATGATTTTTTAATCCCCGTCCCAGAAAAATCATTTTAGATCACCGTCACGCGGCCTTGGTTGCCGACGATGGCCTTGGCCTCGGCTAGCAGCGGAATCGAGCGTGCGTTGACCTTCGCCGGCACCTCGGCACGTAGCACGCGCCCGTCCACCTGCTCGATAAAGATCTCTACGCGGTCGCCGCCCGGGTTGGCGGTAAGCACCGTGGCGAGACGCGCCATATTGCCCTGGCTAAAGCGGCTGTTGGGCACCATGACCTCAAACACCTTGGGCTTGTTGCTCTCCTCGTTAAGCTCCAGCGGCACGATCTCCTGCGCGATGATCTGGTCGCCGCGGTCCGAGCGCTCGAGCTTGCCCTTAATGCGCACAAACGCATCGGACAGCTGTGCACCGGTCTCGGGATCGACCTCGCCGTATAGATACCCCTCGGCTTCCTTGTAGGTCTTGGGGAACACCACGACCGTGGCCTCGCCTTCCATGTCCTCGAGCTGCACGATGCCCATGGGGTCGCCGTTTTTGGTCACGCGCTTGGACACGCTCGAGACCATGCCGGCCCACCACAGCGCCTTGCCCTCGGGAATCTCCTGGTTGATAGTACCGCCCGTGGGGTTTTGCACCTCGTAGCCGGTATCGATCTGCGAGAACGAGAAGTCGCGTGCCTTGGCTAGTGCATACTCAAACGGGCGCAGCGGGTGGTCCGAGACATAGATGCCCAGAACCTCCTTCTCCTGGCTCAGCTTAAGGTGGCGGTCCCACTCCTGGCCATCCGGGTCGGGCACGCTCACCTCAAAGCCCGAGCCCTCAACGTCGCCAAACATATCGAAGAACGACGTCTGGCCGCTCGCGCGATCTTTCTGGCGCTTCACAGCGGCATCGATGATGTTCTCGGGGTTGTTCTTGTCCACAAAGTGCATCATCTGGCGACGCGGATACCCCGTGGAGTCAAAGGCGCCTGCCTTGATGAGCGATTCGATCACGCGACGGTTGGCCTGGCTCGAGTCCACGCGCTCGACAAAGTCGTGCAGCGTCTTAAACGGACCGCCCGCCTCGCGCTCGGCGATAATCGCCTGCGCCACGCCGGTGCCCACGCCGCGGATGCCGGCCAGGCCAAAGCGCACGCCCTCCTTGGTAGCCGTGAACTCGGTACCGGACTCGTTGACATCTGGCGAAAGCACGGGGATGCCGTCGTGACGGCATGCCGAGACGTAGTGCACGATCTTGTCGGTCTTGCCCGTGTAGGACGTCAGGACGGCCGCCATGTACTCGTGTGGATAGTGCGCCTTGAGCCATGCCGTCTGCATAACCAGAATGGCGTAGCCGGCGGAGTGCGACTTGTTGAAGGCGTAGGATGCGAACTCGAGAACATCGTCCCAAATCTTCTGGGCGACCTCGCGCGTGTAGTTGTTCTTGATAGCGCCGTTCATCCAGTGGTCGTAGGTGGTCTCGTCCGAGCCATCCTCCCAGTGGAGCACCGTCGACGTGAGTAGCTTGATCTTTTTCTTAGCCACGGGCTTACGGATACGCGAGTCCGATTCGCCCTTGGAGAAGCCGCACATCTCAACGGAGATGAGCATAACCTGCTCCTGGTAGACCATGGTGCCGTAGGTTTCGCCCAGGATGTCGTCCAGGCGGTCGTCGTAGGAGACGGCCGGCTCCTTGCCGTTCATACGGTTGATGTAGGACGAAACCATGCCGGCGCCCAGCGGGCCCGGGCGGTATAGAGCGATCAATGCCACGACGTGCTTGTACTCGGTGGGCTTCATGTTCTTGATCGTGGCCGTCATGCCGGCGGACTCGACCTGGAAGACGCCGGCGGTGTGACCGGAGCCCATGAGCTTAAAGATCTCGGGGTCGTCAAAGGGAATCTCTTCCTCTTTGATGTCGATGCCGAAGTTCTTTTTGATGTTTGCCTTGGCCTTGGAGATAACCGTCAGCGTGCGCAGGCCCAGGAAGTCCATCTTGAGCAGGCCCATGTCGGCAACGGTATGACCCTCGTACTGGGTAATCTCGACGCCGCCCTTGGTATCGAGCTTGGTGGGCACATGCTCGTTGACGGGGTCGCGGCAGATCAGGACGGCGCACGCGTGCACGCCCTCGCCACGGGTGAGGCCCTCGATCGAGAGCGCCGTGTCGATGATGCGGCGGGCGTCGTCGTCCTTTTTATAAGCCTCGGCAAAGTCGGGGTTAAACAGATCCTCTTTGCCGGGTTGCTTTTCGAGCACCTGCTTGAGCTTGACCTTGGGGTCGCTCGAGACCATCTTGGACAGGCGCTGGCCCATGTAGACCGGGTAGTCCAGCACGCGCGCGGCGTCGTTGATGGCCTGCTTGGCCTTAATGGTCGAGTAGGTGATGACGTGGGTGACCTTCTCGGGGCCGTAGAGCTGGCGAACGTGCTCCACGACCTCGAGGCGCCGCTCATCGTCGAAGTCCATATCGATATCGGGCATCTCGGTACGCTGCGGGGACAGGAACCTCTCGAACATCAGGCCGTTCTCGAGCGGGTCGAACGCAGTGATGTTCATGGCGTAGGCGACGATAGCGCCGGCGGCCGAGCCACGGCCGGGACCGACGCCGATGCCGTTGTCCTTGGCCCATTGCACGTACTCGGCGACGATCAAAAAGTAGGCGGCAAAGCCCTTGTCGCAGATGACCTTGTATTCGTACTCAAAGCGCTCTTTGATGTTGACGCCACAGATCTCGCGTGTGGCCCAGTCGTCACCGTAGTGTTGGCGCAGGCCCTTCTCGCACTCGCGGCGGAACTGGCTCTCGTGCGTCTCGCCGGGATCGAGCAACGGGAAGCGCGGCAGGATGATGGAGTCCCAGTCCAGCTCCACATAGCACTTGTCGGCAATCTCGAGCGTGTTGTCGCAGGCCTCGGGGCAATACGGGAACATCGCCCGCATCTCCTCCTCGGTCTTCATGTAAAACTCCGAGCCGGTCATGCGCATGCGGTTGGGGTCGTCGACCTTGGCGTTCATGCCAATGCACATGATGACGTCCTGCACGGGCGCGTCCTCGCGGCGCAGGTAGTGGAAGTCGTTGGTGGCGATGACCTTGACGCCCACCTGCTTGGCGATGTCGATGAGCGTGCGGTCCATCTGCTCGTCGGTCAGGCCGTTGTCGGTGGTGATGCCGTGTTCCTGGATCTCGATATAAAAGTCGCCGGGCTCGAAGGTGTCACGGAAAGTCTCGGCCCACTTGATGGCGCCCTCCATATCACCGCGGTCGATGTACTTGGGAATGATGCCGGCGATGCAGGCGCTGGTGCAGATCATGCCCTTGGCATGGCGGCGCAGGTTGTCGAGCGTCACGCGCGGCTTGTAGTAAAAGCCCTGCACGGCGGCCTCGGAGACCGTCTGCATCAGGTTGACGTAACCCTCCTGGTCCTTGGCCAGAAGGATCATGTGGTAGAGCTCGGGCTTATGGTCGCGGGCGAGCGTCTCGTCCGGCGTAAAGTAGACCTCGCAGCCAAAGATGGGTTTGATGACCAGGGGTGGCTTGAGCTCGTCGATATTGCCCTTCTCGTCCCACATGGCCATGTCCTTCACATACTGGGCATGCTCGCGCGGGTTTTCCTCGGGATCGGGCTCCACCAACTCGTCGCGGCGATCCTTTTCCAAGAAGGCCTTGTCGTGGCTCCAGGTTTTGTACTCGGGCGTGTTGTGGTTGACGGCGTCGCAGGCCAGCGCCAAGTCGGGCACGCCATACATGTAGCCGTGATCGGTAATGGCCACGGCGGGCATGCCCAGCTCTACGGCGCGATTGACCATATCCTGGATACGGGTTGCGCCGTCGAGCATGGAGAAAACAGTGTGATTGTGCAGATGGACAAATGCCATGTGATGAGCTCCGATGCGGGTTCGTGATCTTAGGGTTACGATTCTACCGCACGGCGCGGACGGCACCCGAACCTAGCCCAAACCCACACGGCTCCTATTGAGTTGCGGTGAAATGCGGACTGTTTGGCGGCTTTTTTGACCAAAACAGTCCGTATTCCACCGCAAGTTATCTGAGGACTAGAGGTTGTAGGTGACCACTTGAGGTTCGGCGGGATTGACGAAGATGGTTGGATTCGCCCGCTCCACGCGAACGAACTTGACGGTCACGACCTCAAAGCCCGCCTTGTGCAGAACGTCGGCGTAAACGCGCGCCTGCAAGGCGTGTTTCTCGAGCAGCTGCTCCGGCGTCTCATCCGGCGTGCCGCCCGTCTTGTAGTCGATGACCAGTGCGCGCGACGGATCCGCCGGGTCGGTTGCCAAGGCATCGATGGCGCCCTCGGCATAGGCGCCGTAGCGGGCGATATCCTCGTCCTCGCAGCCCAGCGAGAAGAACGGCACCTCGGCACGGATGCACGGCCACGCGAGCAGCTCGGCACGAACCGACGACTTGAGCCAGCGATCCAGAGCGACATCGAAGCGCTCGCGCTGTTCCGGCGTCAGGCGCCACAAGCGAGCCAGGGCGTCGGCACGCTCAACGGGCAGCGCATCGGCACCCATCTCGATGAGCCACTGGCAAGCGGCGTGGAAGGCCGAGCCCAGCGCCATGGGGTTGCCGGCGGGCTCGACAGCAGCCACGTCCGCATCGGCCATCTCCGAGCCATCCGACTCCGCATCATCGCCGGACTCGTCCATGGGAACAAGCGCCTCGGCGGCACGGTCCTCGGACTCGGCATGCAGCGCCACGGCAATTGACGAGTAGCTATACGAGTCACGCACCGGGAACGGACAGATGCCCATGCGCACGCCCACTGCCTGGGGATACACGAGCTCAAACGCATCGGGCTTGGGGTCGGCAGGACCGGGCACAGTTGAGCGCGCAGCATTATCAGCGACATCGACATCGCCGCGAACGAGCCTGCCCTCGGCATCCAGCGAAGCGTTAGCCTCAAACGCCTGCTCACCAAACGTAAAGTCCGCCAGCGAGATGAGCTCGTAGTCGCCCGGCTGGGAGTTGTCGAACACCAGACGGTCGCTATCGAGCTGCGGCATGTCCAGACTATCGGTCGGCAGGATGCGGCGCAGCACGTCGTAGGTCAGATCCGTCTCGACATCGAAGGTCGGCGCCATCACCTTGCCGCGGCTCACACCGGCATCCATCGCCAAGATCACCAGCTCGCCCGCTCGCGTCATGGCAACATAGAGCAAGCGGGCCCGCTCCTCGAGCGAAAGCTGCAGGTCGTCGTTGCGCAGGCGAGCAAATGCCTCGGCGGGAGAACCCGTCGCACAGACGTCCTCCATGAGCTCCGGCGGCAGCCACAGCGACGTACCCTTGCCCTTAAACGCGTGTTCAAACTGCTTTTTGACGTCATCGCCCTTCACGAAGGTTCCGTCGGCAAGCTTAACGCCATCGAAGCGCGCCGGCAGCGCCACGACTTGCGCTCCGCCCTCGACGCGACCCATCTGTGCCGCACCGGACGATTTGCGCACGCCAAAACACTCGGCAACCGCCACGACCGGATACTCCAGGCCCTTGGACGCATGCACGGTCATGATGCGCACCGCGCCGTCGCCCTCCTCGTTGAGGGCGCCCGGGGCCTCCTTGCCCGCCAAGAAGCGGTCGAAGGCGAGCGCGATGGAGCGCGGAGAATTGCCGAGCTCGGCCTCTGCCTCGGCCACGGCGTCGAGCGCCTTGAGCACGTTGGCGGCAATGGCCTTGCCCTCGGGGCCGCGCTGCGCCAGACGCACGAACCAGCCGGAGGCGTTGACCACGTCGCGCGCGATGGCAGCGAACGAATCACGCCCCACGCGACGCAGTGCGTAGCGCAGCACCTCGCGGGCGCGCGTTACGAGCGGCAGGTTCTGCAAACCCGGCACATCGGAATCGCTCATGATGCCCACATCGATATTGCGGCGCGACGTCTCGCCCGTCTGCTCGTCGAGCTTGGTCGCCAGCGCCAGGAACTCCTGGGCGCCGAGTGCAAACATCGGCGAGGCCAGCAACGGCATAAGGCCTTGGGCCGTATCGGCCGGATTGGCGAGCGCGCAGACCAGGGCACGCACCGTCTGCACCTCGGCCGCCTGGGCAAAGACCGAGCCGCCTGCGATGACGCAGTCGAGTCCTTGGTCGCGGAAGGCCTGCGCGTAGACGTCGGCATTGGTCATGCGACCCAGCAGCAGCACCATGCCGCCCTGGGGCTGGCCGGCATCGGCAAGCGCATGGAATCGCTCGGCGATCGCACGGGCCTTGGCCTGCGTGCGCTCCTGCATACTGCCGCCGGCAACGAACAGCGCCTGGCGGCGCGAAGCCTTTGCCTTGAGCATGTCCTTGCGTTTGTCGCTCGGTTCAAGATCCAAGAACCCCTGCATCAAACCACCGGTGTCGCCGTCAAAGACGCGCGCCACATAGCGCAGCACCTCGTCGTGGCTGCGGAAGTTGCGCACGAGTTTGACGAGCTCGCCGGCGGGAGCATCGGACGTGGTGACCGTCTCGGACGCCGTCATCGAACCCACCTTGCGCTCCTGGCGGCGAAACACCTCGACCTCGGCACCACGGAAGCGATAGATCGACTGCTGCGCATCGCCCACCGTGCACAGCGCGCGCTCGCCCGCACCCGTCAAATAGCGAATCAGATCGACCTGCATCTGGTCGGTATCTTGGAACTCGTCGATCATGACCATCTTAAAGCGGCCCTCATAGGCAGCTCGAATAGCCGGGTAGTCGCGCAGCGCCTCGTACGCCATGCGCAGCAGGTCATTGTTATCGAGCGCGGACTGGTCGGCCTTGAGCGCACGGTACTCCGCCTCTACGGCACGGGCAAGCCCCACCAGCGCATCGAGCGCCGGGCCGCCGCAGGCAAGCACGATATTGATAAACGCATCAGCCGCCTCGGCCTTGAGTAGCTCCACCTGCTCCTTAGGAAACGCCTTGCTCGCGCGCGGCATGCTGCACGACATCATGAGTCGCGCCGCATCCTCCATGGTTTTGCCGCTCGCCTCAAACGCGTCGATGGCGTCGAGTGCCGCCTGCGCTTTCTCGGTCGTGGCCTTGCTTGCGCCCAGCGCCGCACGATAGGCATCGGCAAGCGCCGAGGTGTCGGCCTGGCCGCGCGCCACGCACACATCGTCCATGCCGCCCGGCAGCTGGCTCGATAGCTCCAACAGGTCGCGCACCAGGCCTTTGATGGTGGTACCGGCGCCAAACGGCCCGCCCTCGCCCGCCATGGGATACCAAGCGTAGAGGTCCTTAAGCGAGGCGGCAAGCTCGGGCGCGGCATCGGGCGCCGTCGCGCGCCCCAGCACATGCTCGACAGCCTGATCCATAAGCTCATCGGTATCGGTGAGCACCGTGAACTCAGGATCGATGCCCAGCTCCAGCGCGTGCGCGCGCAGGATACGCGAGCACATGCCGTGGATGGTCGAGATCCAAGCGTCGTCGACCGTCAGGGCCTCCTCGTCCATGCCCTCTTCGATAAGCGCACAGCGCACGCGGTCGCGAATCTCGGCCGCGGCGTCTTTGGTAAAGGTAATGGCGAGCACCTGGTCCAGATGCTCGACAAACGGACCGGATTCGGGCGAGAGCGCATAGACGATGCGGCGCGTGAGGGTAAAGGTCTTGCCCGAGCCGGCACCCGCCGAGACAAACAGCGGGCGGTCGAGCGTTTTGACGACTTGCAGCTGTTGCGGCATCAAGGTCGAAAGATCCATGGTCTACACGTCCCTCCTTACAAACGTTCCTTCGTGGTTATACGAGCAGCGCGCATGCGCGGCCTGAGCCGACGTTGGGTCGACAGCGGCAACGTTGCCCGCCTCGAGCTCGCGCAGGCGCTCGGCAATGCCGGTCTCCACGCGGTCGAGCAGCGCATCGAAGTCCATGTTGCCGCCCTCGCCCGGAAAGCCCTTCTTGAGGCCCGGAATGCGGCCGTCGCCGCGCTCTTCCTCGAGCAACTCGGCACTTGCGGCACCACGCAGTGCGGGCTTGCCGCCCTTGGTCGAAAAATAGAGCGCCGCACGGGCATCTAGACCCAGCGCCCGGCGCATGGCCTGCGCGTAGATGAGTGTCTGGGTATGGGGCGGCAGCCAGCGCGGATCGTCGATGGGGGCCTCGCCCGACTCCTCGTCGCGCACCGTGGGGTCGGCGAGCTTAAACTCCTCGACACCCGAACGATGCTTGTAGTCAATCACCACAGCGCGGTTCTCGGCGTCCACATCCACGCGGTCGATGCGCCCGCCGAGCGGCCAGCCGGCATACTCGACCTGGAGCTCGTTGAACGCAAACTCCAGGTAGCGCGGCGCGAAGGGCGCGAGCGCCTCGGACTCGTAGGCGAGCACGCCCTCCAGTTGCGGCAAGATCTCGGCCGCCTGGCGCTCCTCCACTGGAGAGAGCGGCACCAGCGGGCCCTCGGTACCGCGCTTGCCGGCGTGCTCGGCCAGGGTCTCGGCAAAGACCTCGTGCAGCAGCTCCTTCGCGCGCGGCAGATTCATGGGCGTCACGCGCTCCATGCCCTCCTGCGGAAGACGTGCATGCAAGTGCTCCAGCACGTCATGGACAAAGTTGCCCTTCTCCATGTTGCCAAAGCCCGCATCGATGGACTGAGGTTTGACGCGATACGAGACGAACCAGCACAGCGGGCAGGTGGAATAGGCCTCGATCTGCGAGGCGGACGTCAGGCGCGGCACGAGCGGCGCGTCCTCGCCCTCGCCATCGCGACGACGCAGGACCAAATACGGCACGGCCTCGGCACTCAGATGCTGAGGGGCTTCACAGGTCACGCGCTCGCGCTTGAGACCTTCGCCTGCCGCGGGATCGAAGTCCCTTACGATATCACCCTCACCCACGCACTTCGCCTTGTCGGCGCCAGCGGCTTTAGCGTCACCAGCGGTCTTAGCGTCGTCAGCGATCTTAGCGCCGTCAGCCTCGGCATGCGCCCGCAACTCGGTCCACACGGCAGCCGGATAGCACTCGCGCGCCTGGCGATCGTGGGTCACACGGGCGAGCGTAACCGGGCCGCGTGACGCCTGCATCGCGTGGCCAAAGCGCGCGCGCAGCAAGGCCGCGGGCTCAAGCGTCACGCCCTCGCGACCAAGGCTCGCCGTCAGCGTGGCCAGCGGCCCCTCCTCGTGCGAGAGCGGATAGCTGTCCAGATCGACATCGGCAAACAGTACGGCATCGTAGCTGCCGGGGCGCAGAGCTGCCGCATCGGCAAGCGAAGCAAAACGAACCTGAGCACGTGGCGCACGGTCAACCTCGTAGGTCTCGTAATCGTAGGCGGTGCTACGCTTGTCCACCTTGGTGCGAATGCCATCGAGCACGGGCACGGTCGCGGCCTGCGACACGTCGAGCACGCGGGCGCCATTCATAAGGATGTCGATGGCGTGGCGCAGCAAGGCCACCTCCGCCTGGCGACGAGCCTGACCGTCAAGGCCTCCAAGGGCGCGATCGGGCAACGCCTCGGCAACGGCAAGCATGGCCTTGAGCGCCGTCACGGGCTTGTCACGCCACAGAGCCTGGAACACGTCCGAGACCACACACGGTACGTTCTTAAACCAGTTATCGTCGCTCGCCGCCTTGCGCGCGCCCCTCACCTGGCCTTGGACACTCTGCAGCAGGCTCTTAACGCCCGCGGTAGTCTTGCTGCGCGAGAGACGCATATTCTTATCGAAGGTACGGGCATTGACGGCATCAGCGCCCGAAAGCGGACTGTAGATCCAGTCGGTAAGCTCCGGCGCGGGCCACCACTCGGTCTTTGACGCCATGCCCTCATCGGCGGCCTTCATACGCTCGATCAGACCGGCAAGCGCCGCAAACTGCCTGCCCGCAATGGATTGGGAAAACGCCGTGAACTCAGCTGTCTCGGCGGCGATATGACGAGCCGCCAGACGAGAGGCGAGCTCACCGAACAGCTGGGGTGCCCGGGCAGAAACAACGAGCACGCGCACGGGGTCGGCGGGCGTTGCAGTAGCTTTATCGGCCTTGGACTCCTTGTGCACTTTCACCAACTTATCGATGGCGTCCGCATAGACATGAGCACGGGCATGGGGCCCGGCGACCTCAATAAAGGCAGGCTGAGCGGCGGTCCCGCAAGCGGCATCAGACGCGCCGACACCCTCCCCCAGCGGCCCGACCTCAAACAGCACACCGCGGGCATCAAATGCCGTGGCAAGCTCATCGCGCATAGCCGCCTGCTCGTGGGCAAGCAGCACGACGACCTCTCCCCCATTGTTCGCCACGGCAGACAGCAGCTCGAGCAGTCCGTACGTAAACGACGTGACACCACGTACGCATACGGCGCGGGTGCACGCCGGCAGGTTATCGGCCAGGACACCGGCCATAATGTCAGCTGCCTCGCAGGGCTCGACCATATCTCGACGGTCCAAACCGCCCGCGTAGGCACGCAAAAGCTCGAACACGCGAGCCTCGGCATCGCTTTTTGGCTCAGGCTGGCAATTGTTGCCACGGCATCGCTCGGCCGTCGTCCCCGCCACACCCGGCAGTACATCGCGGGCCATACGCGCGAGCATGCGCACCGTGCCCTGGCTGCGCGAAAGCGGCTGCAGGTCGGCATCATCGAGGCGCGTGACCATGTCCGAAAACAGCATCTGGCGCTGCAGGTTGTCGACGAAACCGCGCCCGTCGCCCAAAAGCTCCCAAAGCGAGCGAAGCCACGATGTAGGCGTCTTGTAGTCGATACCCAGCGAAATCCCGGCTTCCGCCGCATCATGACGGCACAGGTCGAGCTCGGCAAACGTTGGCGCCAGCAGCACGGCACGCCCGTGGCGGGCAATAAGGTCGGCAAGCAACGCCGACTCGGCATCGCTCAAATCCGTGCCGGCATTGGTGGTATAGATTCGAACAGGCATGGTCCTCCGCTCAAACTGTTCGCAATAATCAATGTATCCATCCTACCCGCCCAAGCGGACAGATTTGCCCCACGCCAACAGATTTGATCCCCTGGGGACGGAGGAAAACGGATCATCGAGGGGGTCAGTCTAACCCGGTGATCCGTTTTCCTCCGTCCCCAGGGGATCAAAAAACCGCCCCCGGAGGGACGGCTCTTCGTAATTCAATGTTGTCGCTGGCCTACTCGCCATCCTCCAGTTTAATGAGGATCTTGCGGTAGCCACCGTACTCGCCGTTGAGCGCCTTGGATACACGGCTCACCGTGGTGGACGAAGCGCCGGTACGCGCCTGAACCTCGACATAGGGCTCGCCCTCGTCCAGGTAACGCGCGACTTGCAGACGCTGCGATAGATCGCAAATCTCACGCGGCGTGCAGATATCGGTCAAAAACGCTTGGATATCTTTCTCGTCGTCCAAAAGGCTAAATGCGTGGACCAGCTGCTTGACATCAGGCTTGTCAAACATGTTCTCGATATTCATCGATCACCGCCAAACCCGCCAAAAGGCATCGAAGTTGATACTGACATCGGGCATCGTTCACCCGTAATATGCAATAGGGCAACGCCTGTGGCTTTTGCCCGTAGCAGTTTAGCACACCACCAAACTAAAGCGACAAGACTCTCTGCCAGCGGCACGTTTTTTAGGACGAACGCCGTTTTGAAACCGAATGCGCACGCAAGCTCCACGAATATCTGGAACAATGGGTGCCCAAACAGGGCCGTGCCCGCGCATCTACCCGAGTTGCAAAGGCATGTGCCTCTCACGCCTCTTTGCCACGTCTTGCGCAAGAAAGGATTCACACCATGCGCTTTATGCTTAACTGGCTCTTTACCTCAATCGCCATCGCGATCGCAACGTTTCTCGTCCCCGGCATTCAGCCCTTCGGCATGGCCGACGCCTGGGTGTGTTTTGCCTTCGTGGGACTGTTCCTCAACATAGTCGACTCGCTCGTAAAGCCGTTCCTGACGGTCATCTCGCTGCCGCTCACTATTATCACGCTTGGTATTTTTCAGCTTGTGGTCAACAGCTTTATGCTCGAGCTGGCCAGCTACCTGTCGGTCAATCTGCTGGGCGCGGGTATCTCCATTGCCAGCTTTGGATCGGCCTTTATGGGCAGCATCCTGGTATCCATCATGCGCAGCATTCTCGACAGCGTCGCCAGGAACTAAAGCGACCGGATTCGGACCGCCACAACACACCTAAAGAAGGCCGTCCATCGCAACGATGGGCGGCCTTATCATTTGTCGAGCCTCAGAGGGCAAGAAAATCCAGCATTTCTGCCCCGTCCCCAAATGACAGGTGGGGCTAGATGACGTAGTCGTAGCCCTCGTTGGGGGCAACGAGCGCATCGAGCGTCACACCGTCGAGGTAGTCGTTGATGAGCTTGTCCAGGTTCTTCCACACGTCGAGCGTGGGGCACTCGTCCGAACGCGAGCAGCCCTTGCAGTCGCCGTCCAGGCATGCGACCGGTGCCAGGCTGCCCTCGGTCAGGCGCAAGATCTCGCCCACCGTGTACTGCTCGGGCGGGCGCGTGAGCACGTAGCCGCCACCCTTGCCGCGCATGCCCGAGAGCATATTGGCGCGGACGAGCGTAGCCAAAATGTTCTCCAGATATTTCTCAGAAATCCCCTGACGCGCCGCGATCTCTTTGAGGGGAATGCGGCCTGCCGCCTGGTGCTCGGCCAGGTCGACCATAACGCGCAGGGCATATCTGCCCTTTGTGGAAACCAACATATATATTGCTGCCTTTCGGTCTTTTAATTCGTAGAAATTCTAGCCGAAAAATTGGTTTTGAAAATACCTATTCCCGTCAAGCTGGTTAATCGACTCGCAATAATCTTCTATTTCCTATTGCGTTACTAGGCTTTACTGTCTACTATGCTTGCCAACAGCAAAAAGAACAACCCATAAAGTTTGTGGGTTTGCTGCTACACACACCGTGAACCCACACGGTATCCAGCCATTTGAACACTTTGGAGGTTCACCATGAGCAATGTTTATACGTCCATCGATCAGCTTATCGGCCACACCCCGCTTCTGGAGCTCACTCACTTTGAGGCCGATGAGGACCTCAAGGCCCGCGTGCTCGTCAAGCTGGAATACTTCAACCCCGCCGGGTCCGTCAAAGACCGCGTCGCCAAGAACATGATCGACGAGGCCGAGAAGGCCGGCAAGCTCGTGCGCGGCGGCGACTACACCATCATCGAGCCCACGAGTGGCAACACCGGCGTCGGCATCGCCTCGGTGGCGGCGGCTCGCGGCTACAAGGTGATCATCACCATGCCCGAGACCATGTCCGTCGAGCGCCGCAAACTTATGCAGGCATACGGCGCACAGCTCGTGCTCACCGACGGTTCCAAGGGCATGAAGGGCGCCATCGCCAAGGCCGAGGAACTGCAGAAGGAGACACCCAACAGCATTATCCCCGGCCAGTTTGTAAACCCCGCCAACCCCGCCATCCACAAG